>JBKOZA010000274.1:0-6384 GCA_046725675.1 Candidatus Methylomirabilota bacterium | reverse complement strand
TGCAGCGGATGCGGAGCCCCCACGGTGACGAAGTCGTGCGCGCGACGGATCCCGACGCTGAGGTCTTCCGGCGCCACCGCCCAGCCGACGCGCCAGCCGGTGATCGAGTACGACTTCGACACGCCCGAGATCGTGATCGTGCGCTCGGCCATGTCGGGCAAGGTCGCGATGGGTGTGTGGCGGAGGCCGTCGTAGACGATGTGCTCGTAGATCTCGTCGGTGATGGCCAGCAGGTCGTGGCGCCGACACAGCTCGGCGATGGCGTGCAGCTCCGTCGGCGAGAAGACCTTGCCGGAGGGATTGTTGGGGCTGTTGAAGATGATCGCCCGGGTGCGCGGCGTCACCGCGCGGTCCAGCCGGTCGGGATCGAACGAGAAGTCGGGGGGCTCCAGCGGGACCCACACTGGCACCGCTCCCGAGATGATGCACCCCGGCCCGTAGTTCTCGTAGAAGGGCTCGAAGACGATGACCTCCTCGCCGGGATTCAGCGCCGCCAGCAGCGTGGACAGCATCGTCTCCGTCGAGCCGCAGCACACGGTGACGTGGCGGTCGGGATCGACGTCCATGCCGTAGAACGCGCGGTACTTGTCGGCGATGGCCTGCCGCAGGCCGGGCGTCCCCCACGTGATCGCGTACTGGTGGAAGTCGCCGTCGAGCGCGCGGTGGGCGGCCTCGACCACCGCCGCCGGCGGCGGGAAGTTCGGCATGCCCTGGGCGAGGTTGACGCCGCCGTACTGGCTCACCACGCGCGTCATCTCACGGATGACGGACTCGGTGAACCCCTGCACGCGCTCGGAGATCCGCACGCGGGTTCGCTCAGCGCCCTCCGGCGATGGCGGGAACGATCGCGACCTCGTCGCCGTCCTTGAGCACGGTCGCCCGGTTGTCCATGAACCGGATGTCTTCCTGGTTGACGTAGATATTGACGAAGCGCCGCAGCTCGCCGGTGTCGTCCACGAGCCGCTCGCGCAGCCCGGGGAACTGCCGCTCGAGGTCCGCGATGAGCTCGTCGATGGTGTCGCCCTTGGCCTGCACGTCGGCGTTGCCCTTGGCCACGGCTCGCAGCGGGGTCGGGATGCGCACGGTCACCGGCATGAAGTCTCCTCCTGACGGCCACGCATTTGGATCACTAAACACGCTTCGCCAGGCCAAGTCAACGCCGGTCGGTCCGCGCGGCGCGCGACACCGGCGACCGGCGGGACCCCCTCAATCGACGGGACGCTCGCACGCCCACGCTATGATGCCGGCCGTGACACCGCACGCATCGGGATGGCGACCGGCGATCCTGGCTCCGCTGGGCCTGTTGCTCGGTTACGCCGGTCTCTTTGCCGGGGCCGCGCTCGGCCGATCCCCGATTGCTTTCGACGATCATCCGGGCCAGCTCTACCGGCTGTGGCTCGTGACGACGACGGGCGTGGCGCCCTGGACGTGGAGCTGGGGATGGTGGACCGGCTACCCCGAGCTTCAGTTCTATCCGCCGGCCTTCGCGTACCTCGGGGCGCTCGTGCATGCCGCGACGCTCGGCACCCTCGGCGTCCCGGCGACGTACCAGGCGCTCGTGTGGGTCGCTCACGCGGCGCCGGGGGTGAGCGCGTACGTGCTGCTGGCCCGCACGCTCGGCAGCGGCTGGCTCGCGCTGCCCGGAGCGTTCGTCGCGCTGACGCTGTCGCTGTGGCCCACGCTCATGAGCGGCGTGGAGGGCGGCGTGCACGTCGGCATGGTGCCGGCGCGGCTGGGGTGGGCGCTGCTGCCGCTGCTGGCCGGAGCGCTCGCGCGCTGGACGGCGGGCGGGTCGTTTCCGGCCCGCAGCGTCGTGCCGCTCGTGGCCGCCGTCGTGCTCACGCATCCCGCGCACCTGCCGGCGGCGATGGTCCTCGTGGGGTTGGCGGCGCTGGCCGCGCCCGACCGTCGCCAGCGAGCGCCGACGGCGCTCGGCTGGCTCGCGCTCGCGGCGCTGGTCACGGCGTTCTGGACCCTTCCGCTGCTCGCTCGGCTCCCCGACACGCGCGCCCTCGCGTGGGGCGAGCTCACGCCGAGCACCCTGCGTGACACGATCATCGACCACCCGCTCTCCCTCGCGCTGCTCGCGCTCGCCGTCCCCGCCGCTGTTCTGGCGCGCAGCCTGGCCGAGCGCATCGTCGCGATCTGGCCGTGGGCGATGGCCGTGGTCGTCCTGCTCGACGCCGCCGTAATCGAGCGGCTCGGACTGCGGTGGCTCCCGGCCCACCGCGTGCTGGACGGATTCTGGCTGGCCCTGGTACTGGCCGCCGGGCTGGGCGGCGGCCGCTTGCTCGCGTGCTTCGCCGCCGGTTCCCGTCTCCGGGAGGCGGTGGCCGCGTTGGCGAGTGTGGCGGCGCTCGTGGCGATCTCGCTGGCCGGTCATGACACGCTCACGCTGTGGCCGCGCCCCGGCACGTGGCCCTCGTACGCCACGCTCGACCGCGGCCTGCGCCTGCCGTCGCTGTGGGACGCGCTCCGCGCCGGCCCCCCGGGACGGGTGCTGTTCGTGCGCTCGGCAGTGCCGCTCGTATTCGGTCCACAGTGGTGGCGGCCCCACAGTCACGTCACCGCGCTCGCGCCCCTGCGAGCCGGACGCGCCATCGTGAACGGGACGTTCACCCATCCCTCGCCGGTCGCCGCCCTCCTTTACCGGGGCGACGCCGGACGAGCGCCGATCCGCGAGCTAGTCGAGCGCCTCGACGGTCGTACGCTGTTCGGCCGCCCGCTCGAGTCGCTGGACGCGGCGACGCTGGACGCGTACACGCGCCGCCTGCGGGTGAGCATCGTCGTCGCGCTGGACGAAGACCTGCCGCGCCTGAACGCCCTCGCCGACAATCCGCGCTTCCCGACCCGCCGTGACGAGCCGCCTTTCGTGATCTGGCTGGGAGCGCCGGCCGCCCTGCCGGAGCCACTTTCCACCGGAGGCTGGAAAGTCAGCATCGATCCGCCGGGCGGCGGCTGGGCGTCGACCGGCGTCGCCTATTACCCGCTCTGGCGTGTGAGCACCGCCGGTTCGCGCGTGGAGACCCGCCGGGGAACGCTCAACGATCTGGAGGCCCGCGCTCCGGCCGGTGTCACCGCGGTGGAGCTCACGTACTCCGGCGGCGCCGTCGAGTGGGCCGGCGTCGCGCTCAGCGGGATCGGCGTGCTGGTGTGGCTCGGCCTCGGGTGGCGCCGCCTGTCGCCTGCCTGAACCGTAGGGCGTTGGCGGCGCCGAGACACGACGGCGACACGCCCGAGTCCTCGGGAGTGCCGGTGGACTACTTCACCGCGGCGGCGCCGGCGTCGGCGCACTGCTGGTCCTGCTCGCCCGTGCCGCCACCGCACCCGATGGCGCCGACGATCCGCCCGGCGCGCACGATGGGCGTGGCCCCCGGCGTGGGGAGCGCCTGCCCCTCGAGAACGACCGGCACGGTCTTCCAGAACGCCGAGCCCTTGGCGGCCAGCTCGGCCAGCTCCGTCGTCGACCGCCGGAAGGCGGCCGCGGCCACCGCCTTGGCCCGCGAGGTCTCGGGCGTGAAGAAGCCGGTGCCGTCGGCGCGGGCGCACAGCACCAGTCGGCCTCCCTCGTCGACGACGCTGACGGTCATCGGCGTGCCCAGCTCGCGGGCCCGCTTCTGCGCCGCCCGTACGGCCTGCTCGGCCAGCTCCAGCGTCAGCTCGCTCATGGCGTCCTCCGGCGCGCGGGGATCACACCAGCGGGTCGTAGTCGAAGTACTGGCCCGACGTCACCATGGGAACCAGATGGTGCTGGAGCGTGCCGGGGAACATCTCGGCGAGGCGCTCGACCGTCCAGCCCTCGTGGTGGTGCACGCGCATGATCGGTCGCTCGTGGCTGAAGAGCATGATCTCCTTGCCGCGCACGCCGAAGACCTGGCCCGTGATGTCCTTGGCCGCGTCCGAGGCCAGGAACGCCGCCACCGGGGCGATGTGGGCGGGCGAGAGCTTCTTGATCTTCTCCACCCGCGCCTGCTGGGCCTCGGTCGTGGTGGGAATGGTGCCGATCATGCGGGTCCACGCAAACGGTGAGATGCAGTTGGCGGTGACGTTGTAGCGCGCCATGTCCAGCGCAGTCGCCTTGGTGAGGCCGAAGATGCCGAGCTTGGCGGCGGCGTAGTTGGCCTGGCCGACGTTGCCGATCAGGCCGGAGGTGGAGGTCATGTTGATGACCCGCCCCGACTTCTGCTCGCGCATGAGGGGCGCCGCCGCCCGGGTCACCGCGAAGGTGCCCTTGAGGTGGGTGTTGATGACGGCGTCCCACTCCTCCTCCGTCATGTTGAAGATCATGCGGTCGCGCAGGATCCCGGCGTTGTTGACGACGATGTCGACGCGCCCGAACGCGTCGAGGGCGGTCTTCACGATGGCCTGCCCGCCCGCCATGCTGGCGACCGAGTCGTAGTTGGCGACCGCCTCGCCCCCCGCCCGCCGGATCTCGTCCACGGCCTCGTCGGCCGGCTTGCGGTCCGACCCCGTGCCCACCTCGCTGCCACCGTAGTCGTTGACGACCACGCGGGCGCCCTGTCTGGCCATCAGCAGCGCAATCTCCCGTCCCACCCCGCGCGCCGCCCCCGTCACCACCGCAACCTTGCCTTGGAGCATCATCCGCCCGCCTCCCCACCCAGCCTGAAAAGCGCCGCCCACGATACCACGGGGGTCGGCACCACCGCGCGTGCGGTCGGGGCGGCTAGCGCCGGCGGGAGTCGAGGGACGCCACGTAGGCGCCCCCGAAGACGAAGACGATGGCGGAGTAGTAGACGAACATCACGAAGGCGACCAGGACACCGAGGGGGCCGTAGATCTGGTCGTAGACCCCGACGTTCCGGATGTACAGCCGGAAGAGCTGCTTGGCGACCTCCCACAGCAGAGCCGCCAGCAGCCCGCCGACCAGGGCCGCCCACACCCGTGGTCGACGACGGGGCACGTAGTGGTAGCCGAAGTAGAACATGATGGTGGAGAGCGTCACGCTGAACGTCAAGGTGATGGCGTAGGCCCACTCGGTCGCCACGTGACGCGGCCGGAGGTAGAAGTCCTGGAACCACTGGAAGAGCCACGTCACCGAGGTGGACGCGAACAGCAGGACGGTGAGGACCAGCACCATCCCGCTGTCGAGCAGCAGGTTGCTCACGTACCCGCCGCCCGCCCGCACGCCCAGCATGCGGTGCAGCACGAGGCGCGTAGCCCCGAACAGCGGCGTCGAGAAGAAGATCAGCGTGAATGTGCCGGCGATCCCCGACACGGCGCGCGTCTCGACGATCCTCAGGATCGCGTTGGTGATCTCACGCCGGTAGACGGGAAAGTTGCGCGTGAGCTGGCCGACGACGTCCTGAGCCGCCGACTCGCTCGAGAGCACGAAGCCGAGCATGGAGACCGCCAGCAGGAGCAGCGGCACCACGCAGACCAGGAAGAAGAAGGCGAGGCCGGCCGCGAGGAAGAACCCGCTCTCGGCGAAGAATCGCGAGAACGCCCCGCGCAGCCCGAGCACAGCTACAGCAGGCCGCGCACGAGGCCGCCGTCCACCTGCAGGGCGACGCCGGTCACGTACGACGCCCGCTCCGAGGCCAGGAACACGGCGACGCTGGCGAACTCCTCGACCGTGCCCACACGCCCCAGCGGGATCTCGGCCCCCTGTCGCGCCAGGTACTCCTCGCGCGAGAGCCCGGAGGCCTGGAGGCCGCCCAGCAGCCGGTCGGTGAGGATGCGACCCGGGCACAGCGTGTTGACCAGGATGTTTTCCTTGCCGAGCTGCAGGGCCAGCGTCTTCATCAGGCCCGCGACGCCCGGCCGCACGGCGTTGGACAGCAGCAGCTCGGCCAGCGGCTGCTTCACCGACACCGACTGGATCGTGAGGATGCGGCCCCAGCGCCGGGCCCGCATGCCGGGCAGGACCTCCCGGATCAGGCGCACGGTGGACATGAGCGAGACCTCGACGGCGCCGTACCACGCGTCGTCGGCGAACTCGTCGAAGTAGCCACGCGGCGGCCCGCCGCAGTTGGCGATGAGGATGTCGGGGGCGCCGAGGGCGTCCTTGACGCGCCCGACCAGCGTACGCACCTGGTCGAGCTTCGTCACGTCCGCGGGCACACCGATCACGTCGCCCTTGCTCGCCGCCTTCACCTCGTCGACGGCGGCCTTGAGGTCGCCCTCGTTGCGCGCGCACATGGCCACGCGCGCGCCCTCGGCCGCCAGGCCCAGCGCGCAGGCCTTCCCCATTCCCTTGCTCGCCGCCGTCACCAGCGCCACCTTGCCCTTCAGTCCCAGATCCATAGCCAGCCTCCCGTGGGGTCTCGAGCCGACAGTCCTCCGCCGGGCCGCCCGACCGGAATCCTACGCCGCCCTGGACTCGTCAGCTCTGCTTGAAGAACTCCGCCCGGTCGCCGCCGGTGA
>JBKOZA010000273.1:0-2325 GCA_046725675.1 Candidatus Methylomirabilota bacterium | reverse complement strand
TTCATCCGCGCCGATCCGCCGGAGCCGCGCGAGCTGCGCGCGCTGCGCGCCGAGATCCGCCGCCAGATCGGCGAGGCCCTCCCCACCGCCCGGCGGGGTGACGAGATCGTCGGGCTCGGCGGCACGATCCGCACGCTCGCCCGGATACACCTCGTCGACCACCGCGGGCGGCGCCGGCATCGCCAGGGCATGCGGCTCGAACAGGCCGACGTCACTGCGATCCGCGCGAGACTCGAGGCGATCTCCCTGCGCCAGCGGCAGGAGCTCCGGGGCTTGAGGGCGGAGCGCGCCGACACCATCCTGGCCGGCGCCATCCTCGTCGAGGAGGCGCTGATCTCCGGCGGCTATCCCACCCTCGTGATCTCGACGCGGGGAGTCCGCGACGGCCTCCTGCTTCGGGAGGCCTTCGGCGCGCGATGAAAACCGACACTGCCCCGCTCGTCAACCGTCATCTCTCCTGGCTCGAGTTCAATTGCCGCGTGCTCGAGGAGGCCCAGGACGAGACGGTGCCTCTGCTCGAGCGGGTCAAGTTCCTCGCCATTTTTGGCTCCAACCTCGACGAGTTCTACATGGTGCGGGTGGCCGGGCTCAAGCGCCTCATCTGGAGCGGGGATCACTCGATCGGACCCGACGGCCTCACCGCCGTCGAGGTCATGGCCGCCGTCGCTACGCGCGTGCGCGAGCTCGTGCACGAGCAGCACCGCTTCTTCATCGACGTCCTCGCCCCTCAACTCGCCGCTCACGGCATCTGCCTCGTGCGCCCGGGACAGGAGACACCCGCGCAGGCGCGCTTCCTCGACGACTACGTCCAGCGCGTGCTCCTGCCGGTGGTGACACCCCTTGCCGTCGACCCCGGCCACCCCTTCCCGCATCTCGCGAACCGGGCCGTCTGCCTCGCCGTGTCGCTGCGCCCCGTCGCGACCTCGCCCCTGCCGCGCGCGACGCTCTCGCTGCTCCATGTGCCGCCCAACCAGGTGGCGTCGCGGTTCGTCGCGCTGCCGGGCCCGCCGGACCAGCAGGCGTTCATGCTGCTCGAGGACGTCCTGCGCCTGTATCTGCCGCGCCTGTACGAGGGCTACGAGATCGTCTCCTCTCACGCCATCCGGGTCACGCGCGACGCGGAGGTCGAGATTCCCCGCGGGCGCACGCAAGATCTGATGACCGCCCTCGAGGAGGGGCTCCGCGAGCGGCGGATGGGCGACGCCGTGCGCCTGCAATACGATCCCGACCTGCCCGCCGAGATCTTGACCACTCTCGTCAGCGAGCTCGAGTTGACGCCCGCCGACCTCTTCGAGGAGCAGGGCTTCGCGGCCTTTGCCGATCTCTTCCAGCTCTACTACGCGGTGGACCGGCCGCGTCTGAAGGACCGGCAGCTCGTGCCCCATCCGGTTCCCGCGTTCGATCGCGCGCCCGACGTCTGGAGCGCGATCCGTCAGGGCGACATCCTCGTCCATCACCCGTATCACACGTTCGACGTGGTAACCCGCTTCGTGCAGGAGGCGGCGAGCGACCCGGCGGTGCTGGCAATCAAGATGACGCTCTATCGGGTGAGCCCGACCTCTCCGATCGCGCACGCCCTCGCGCGCGCCGCCGAGTTCGGCAAGGAGGTCACCGTTCTCGTCGAGCTGCAGGCCCGCTTCGACGAAGAGGCGAACATTTACTGGGCGCGCGCGCTCGCGGAGGTCGGAGCCCACGTCGTCTACGGCCTGGTGGGATACAAGACGCACTGCAAGGCCTGCCTGGTCGTCCGCCAGGAAGGCGACGGCATCCGCCGCTACTGCCATCTCGCCACCGGCAACTACAATGTCCGGACTGCCGGCGTCTATAGCGACCTCGGCCTGTTCACGTGCCGGGAGTCGTTCGGCCAGGACCTCACCGCCCTGTTCAACCTCCTGACCGGTTACACGGAGTCGAAGGGGTTCAAACACCTGATTCTCGCCCCCACCGAGATGCGCAAGGCGTTCGTCACCCGCATCCGGCGCGAGGTCGAGCACGCACAGGCGGGCCGGCCCGCTCGCCTGATCGCCAAGATGAACGGCCTCATGGACGAGGCGCTGATCGAGGAGCTCTACGCCGCCAGCGCCGCCGGCGTGGAGATCGACCTGATCATCCGGGGGATCTGCTGCCTGCGTCCGGGCGTGCCCGGACTTTCCGAGCGCATCCGTGTGCGCTCGATCGTCGACCGGTACCTCGAGCACGCGCGGATCCTCTACTTCGAGAACGCCGGCGAGCCCGAGTACCTGTTGGCGTCATCCGACTGGATGCCCCGCAACCTCGACCATCGCGTGGAGATCGCCTTTCCGATCCTGATGGCGCCGCTGCAGG
>JBKOZA010000272.1:0-1532 GCA_046725675.1 Candidatus Methylomirabilota bacterium | reverse complement strand
TCCGGGGACGTACGGATGGTGAGCGAGCCCCCCTCCTTCATCGCGTAGACCGCGTTGTTGATGATGTTGAGGAACACCTGCTTGATGCGCGACACGTCCATCTCAACCATCGGCAGGTCGGGCGCGTAGACCTCGTTCACGGTGATGGGTTGCAGCGCGCCCTGCCGGCGCACCATGCCGAGCACCTGATCGAGCACGGCGTTGACGTCCGACGGCTCGGGCATGAAGTCGCGCTGCCGGCTGAACTGCAGCAGGTCGCGGACGATGTCGCGCGCCCGGGAGGCTTCCTCCTGGATGAGGCCGAGCTCCTCCCGGGTCGGGTCGTCGGCCGGCAGCCGCTCGGCGATGAACGACGCGAAGCCCAGCACCGTCGTCAGCGGGTTGTTGATCTCGTGGGCGATGTTAGCGGCCAGCTCCCCGATGGCGGCCAGCTTGGTGGACTGAACGAGTTGCGCCTGCGTCTGCTTCAGCTCGACCATCTGCTGCTTGACGCCCTCGTAGAGCCGGGAGTTCTCGATGGCGAGCGCGCCCTGCAGCGCGATCCCCTCGGCCAGGCGGAGCTCCTCGGCCGTGAAGCGGTGCGGTTGCTCGAGCCAGAGGATGGAGAAGCCGCCGATCAGCTCGTCCTTCCAGAAGATCGGCTGGATGAGCATCGACTTGTGGCTCACGACCTGCAACGCCGCCATGCTGCTCCAGGCCTGGGCCTGGCTGTCGGCGGCGGCGATGGGTCCTCGAGCAGCCCGTAGCGCGGTGATCACGGGATCGTCGAGATTCAGTCCGGATGCCGCCGTCGCCCCCCGCACGTCCTTGGGGATGTGGTAGCCGACCAGCGGGACGAAGCGAGTCCGGTCGGGGGCCAGCAGCCACGCCACGCCCATGTCACCGCCGAGCGCGCGAACCATCTCCCGGGTCGCGCGCCGCAGGATCTCGGTGAGATCGAGCGTGGAGCCGATGGCCTGACTCACGGCCACCAGCGTCTCGTTGTAGCGGAGCCCGCGCTGGGTGTCCTCGTACAGGCGCGCGTTGCGGATGGCGACCGCGGCCGAGGTCGCCAGGGCCTCCATCAGGGCGACCTCGTCGGCCGTGAACTCCCGACGCTGGCGGGTCAAGCCGACGAGGACCCCGACGGGGACGTCGTCCAGTAATAGCGGCACCGCCGCCAGTGACATCAGTCCCTCCGCCTTCGCCCACTCGCGACCCCTGAGGCGGGGATCGACGGGCAGGTCGGCGATGACGAGCGGGGCCAGATGCTCCATCACCCGGCCGACGATGCCCTCGCCGGGCTCGAAGCGGCTGCGGCGGTCGCCGGGCTGCTCGGCCAGGCCGGCCTGGGCGTCCAGGCGGTACTCGCCGGGACCCTCCTGCAGCCAGATCCGCACGACGTCCAGGTTGATGCGGGAGCGCACCAGCTCGGTGAAGCGCTGCAAGACGTCGGACAGGCGCAGCGTAGAGGCCAGCAGGTGCCCGGCCTCGACCAGGCTCTGCTGCTCGGCCGCCCGCTGGGCGACGCCGTGGAAGAGGCGGGCGTTCTC
>JBKOZA010000271.1:0-4301 GCA_046725675.1 Candidatus Methylomirabilota bacterium | reverse complement strand
GGCCCGCTCAGCGTGGTGGGGGACGGCTCGCGCATCGGCGACGACGCCCGCGTGGAGGGCGCCATCCTGTGGGAGGGCGTGACGGTCGGGGCCGGCGCGACGCTCCGTGATTGCGTCGTCGCCGACGGCGTGACCGTCGGTGCGCACGCCGACATCGGCCCCGGCGCCGTCCTCGAGCCCAACGCTACCATCCCGGCCTACGCCACCGTCGCCCCCTGAGCCGTCCGCCGCCCCGGGGCCAGACGGTCGGCAAGTACGCGACGTGCTAGACTGAAATGCGATGACCCTGGCCCGCATCCGTAACTTCTCCATCGTCGCCCACATCGATCACGGCAAGTCCACGCTGGCCGACAGGCTGCTGGCGCTCACGGGCACGATGGACGCCAAGAAGGCGGTCGACCAGGTGCTCGACTCGATGGACCTGGAGCGCGAGCGCGGGATCACCATCAAGGCGCACACGGTGCGCCTGCTCTATCGCGCCCGCGACGGGCACGAGTACACGCTGAATCTCATCGACACGCCCGGCCACGTGGACTTCTCCTACGAGGTGTCCCGGGCGCTGGCGGCCTGCGAGGGGGCGGTGCTCATCGTCGACGCCGCCCAGGGGATCGAGGCGCAGACCCTCGCCAACTTCTACCTGGCCTCCGACGCCAACCTCGCCATCGTGCCGGTGATCAACAAGATCGATCTGCCGGCGGCCGACGTCGAGGGCACCCGCGAGCAGATCACCGAGGTGCTCGACCTGGACGGCACCGAGGCGCTGGCGATCTCGGCCAAGCACGGCACCGGCGTGCCCGAGGTGCTGGAGGCGATCGTCGCGCGCATCCCGCCGCCGAAGGGCGATCCCGACGCGTCCCTGAAGGCGCTGGTGTTCGACTCGTTCTACGACTCCTATCAGGGCGTCGTCGTCTACGTGCGTCTCGAGGACGGCCGGGTGCGGCCGGGCACGCGCATCCTCTTGATGTCCAACGGCCGGACCTACGAGGTGCAGCAGGTCGGCGTGTTCAGTCCCGACATGCGGCCGGTCGAGGAGCTGTCGGCCGGCCAGGTCGGCTACATCACCGCGTCCATCAAGCGGGTGTCGGACGCCAAGGTCGGCGAGACGATCACCGACGCCCTGCGCCCCACCGCCGCGCCCTTCCCCGGCTATCGCGACGCCAAGCCGATGGTCTTCGCCGGGCTCTACCCGATCGAGGACACGGACTACGAGGCGCTGCGCGACGCCCTCGAGAAGCTGCGGCTCAACGATCCCGCCTTCACCTACGAGCCGGAGACGTCGCTGGCCCTCGGCTACGGCTTCCGCTGCGGCTTCCTCGGCATGCTGCACATGGAGATCGTGCAGGAGCGGCTGGAGCGGGAGTTCAACCTCTCGCTCATCATCACCGCCCCCTCGGTGCAGTACCGCATCCTCACCACCGCCGGCGAGGTGGTGGACATCGACAACCCCTCCAAGCTGCCCACGCCGGACCGGATCGAGCAGATGGAGGAGCCGTACGTGCACTCGTCGGTCTACGTGCCGACCGAGTTCATGACGGCCATCTACAAGCTCGCCCAGGAGAAGCGGGGTGAGCACAAGTCGCTGGAGTACCTCGGCAAGCGCGTGCACATCCGGTTCGACTTCCCGCTGTCGGAGATCGTGGTGGACTTCTACGACAAGCTGAAGTCGATCTCCAAGGGCTACGCCTCGTTCGACTACGAGTTCGCCGACTTCCGGGGCTCCGACCTGGTGAAGCTCGACATCCTGCTCAACGGCGAGCCGGTGGACGCGCTCAGCATCATCGTCCACCGCGACAAGGCCTACGAGCGCGGCAAGGCGCTGGTGGAGAAGCTGCGCGGCGTCATCCCGCGCCAGATGTTCGAGGTGGCCATCCAGGCCGCCATCGGCAGCCGGGTCATCGCCCGCGAGACCGTCAAGGCCATGGGCAAGAACGTCACCGCCAAGTGCTACGGCGGCGACATCACGCGCAAGCGCAAGCTGCTCGAGCGCCAGAAGGAAGGCAAGAAGCGCATGAAGCAGGTCGGTCGTGTCGAGGTGCCGCAGGAAGCGTTCCTGTCGGTCCTCAAGAGCTGAATCGTGGAGCGCGAATCCAAGCCGCCCGCCCAGCCCGAGGCCCGGTTCGACTACGAGCGCCTCGGCGTGTCCGTCCGGCGCGCCGAGGAGGCGCCGCCGACCGCCACCGACGGCCGGCCCGAGGCTCCGCCCCTCCCGCCCTTGCGCCGTCGCAAGTCCGTCGTCCGCGAGTACGTCGAGGCGATCGCCATCGCCATCCTGCTGGCGCTGGTGATCCGCACGCTGATCGTGCAGGCGTTCACCATCCCGTCCGGCTCGATGATGGACACGCTGCTCGTCGGTGACTACATCCTCGTCAACAAGTTCCTGTACGGTCCCGAGGTCCCCCTGACCGACTACCGGCTGCCGGCCATCCGATTGCCCCACCGGGGCGACATCATCGTGTTCAAGTACCCGCAGGACGAGAAGCGCGACTTCATCAAGCGCATCGTCGGCACCCCCGGCGACACCGTGCAGGTGCGCGGCCAGCAGGTGCTCATCAACGGGCAGACGCTGGAGGAGCCCTACGTGCGCCGCAGTCCGGGCGGGATCGGTCACTCCGGCTCGGCCAACTTCTGCGGGTACGCCTACGCGTGCGAGCCGCTGGTGGTGCCGACCGACTCCTACTTCGTCATGGGCGACAACCGGGACAATTCGCAGGACTCGCGCTACTGGGGCTTCGTGAAGCGCGACAAGATCAAGGGGAAGGCATTTCTCATCTACTGGTCGTGGGACAGCGACCGGCACCTTCCGCGCTGGTGGCGGCTCGGGAACTACATCCCTTAGGCCCGCGTCGGGGGGAGTGGGGCGCGTGGGGTCCGGCGACCACAAGGTTCTCGGCGTAGACCGTGGGACGTGACGCCTTCGCTCCGCTCGGCGTAGTCATACGGGAGGGAAATGGGTCGGCGGACCCCACGCCCCCCACTCCCCCCGACGCTCCCCTGGGTGTACTTGCCGAGACGTCACCGCGCGGATCGTCCCTCGGCCTCTACGTCCACGTCCCGTTCTGCTCCAAGCGTTGCTACTACTGTTCTTTCAACACGGCTCCGCTGGAGCAGGCGGGGGAGATGCGGCGGTATCTCGCGGCGGTGCAGCGAGAGGTGATGCTGCTCGCCGGCGCGTCCTGGTCGTCGGGGGTCGTCATCCAGACGATCTTCCTCGGTGGGGGGACGCCGTCGCTGCTTGCGGCGGAGGAGCTGGCGGCACTGCTCGAGGGCGTGCGGGCGCGCTTCAGGGTGGCGCCGGATGCCGAGGTCACGGTGGAGTGCAATCCGGAGAGCGTCGGGCGCGAGAAGCTGGCGGCGTACCGGGCGGCCGGCGTCAACCGGATCAGCCTGGGGGTGCAGTCGCTGGACGAGGCGATCCTGCCGCGACTGGGGCGCCTGCACGACGCGCGCGGCGCTCGGGCGGCGTTCGAGGCGGCGCGCGAGGCGGGATGCGACAACGTCAGCGTCGACCTGATGTACGGGTTGCCGGACCAGGATCGGGCGACGTGGCAGCGGAGCGTGGCCGGCGTGCTGGCGTGGGAGCCGGAGCATCTGTCGGCGTACGGCTTGACGCTCGACGCCGGCAGCCTGTGGGCGGTGACCGGCGTCGCGGGGTTGCCGGTCGAGGAGGTCGTGGTCGAGCAGTACTGGGCGCTGGCGCGGGCGGCGGCGGAGCGCGGCTTCGAGCACTACGAGATCTCGAACTACGCGCGGCCGGGCTTCCGGTCGCGGCACAACCAGGTCTACTGGCGCGCGGCCGAGTACCTGGCCGTCGGCCCCGGCGCCTGTGGCTTCGTGGGCGACGTCCGCTACGGCAACGTCAAGCCGGTGTCACGCTACTGCGCGACGCTGGAGGCCGGGACGCTACCGATCGACACGTCCGAGCGTCTGACGCCGCGGCAGCGGCTGGGCGAGCGCCTGATGCTCGGCCTGCGGCTGGCCGACGGCGTGCCGGGCGCCTGGCTCGACGCGCGCGTGCAGGGGGACGTCCTGCTCGCCGGCAAGGTGGCCGCGTGGCGCCAGGCCGGTGTCATGGCCGAGCGCGGCGAGCGGGTCGCGCTGACCGAGGCCGGCTTCCTCGTCTCTGACGCCGTCTTCGCCGACCTGCTGTAGCTCAGCCGGCGGCCAGCCGGCGACTGGCCTCTTCCGTCGCCTCGTCGGCCGGGAAGAACGACTCGATCCGCAGCTCCTGGAGCGTGATGTCGTGCGGCGTGCCGAGGCTGGTCAGCGTCGTGAAATATTTCAGGACGAGGTCGTCGCGGCGG
>JBKOZA010000270.1:0-9578 GCA_046725675.1 Candidatus Methylomirabilota bacterium | reverse complement strand
CGTCGGCGCGGCCGCCGGACCGCCGGAGCCTGCGGCGGTGCCGGCGCCGGTGGTCGTGCGCGAACTGCCCCCCCGTCCACCTGCAGCACGGCAGGAAGCGGTGCGCCCGGCGGCGCGCGCGCTGGCGCGGGCGCCCGACGTGAAATCGCCCCCGCCCCCGCGGTCGCAGCCGGAAGTGTCGGCGCTGCCCTCGCGCGCAGGACTTCGCTCGGAGGGCGAGGTCCGGGTGGAGGTCGCGACGGAGCCGCTCGCCGATGGCCTCACCCGTTACACGGTGCGCCTGCGCGAGCGCGACGGCCGGCCGGTGGTCGACGCGGCGGTGAGCATCCGTGGTCGCCGCGCCGACGGCGCACTGCTGGAGGCCACGCTCGATCGGGCGGCGGAGCCGGGGTCCTACCACGCGGTGGTCCGCCGCCCCGCCGACCTCACCGACGCACGCCTCCGTGTCGCCGGCGTCGATCGCGTCCAGGAAGTGCCGCTGCCCGACGCACCGCGCTGACCGGGCCGCGCGCGCCGGTTCGAGGGAGACCTGACCCGCATGCTCATCCTCCTGCGACTGCTGATCAACGCGCTGGCGCTCCTGGTCGCGGCCTGGCTCGTGCCCGGGATCCGTCTCGGAGCGGCCGGCCGGCATCCAACGACGCACGACTGGTTCACGCTGCTGGTCGTCGCCCTGATCTTCGGCCTGATCAATGCGGTGATCCGTCCCGTGGTCATCCTCCTGTCGCTGCCCCTGGAGATCGTGACGCTCGGACTGTTCACGTTCGTCATCAACGCGCTGATGCTGCTGCTCACCAGCTGGATCGCGCAGGGCATGGGCCTCGGCTTCCGCGTCGACGGGTTTCTGGCGGCGCTGCTGGGAGCGCTCATCGTCTCCCTCGTCAGCTTCGCCCTCAGTCGGGCGCTGCGGCGACTGTGAGGGCGGACCCGGCGCGGCAGCCCACGCGACGAGCAGCGGACTCACAGCCCGAGGCCGACTGCTGCTAGACTCGCCTTCGGCGCCAGACGCCGGGAGGGGGCTGACATGCGGAACCGCACGCTCCCGGGCGATCGGGACCGATGAGCCACCGGGGGAACGAGACGAGCGCTTCGGCGAACGCGGGGCTCACGCGGCGCGGGCTCTTGAAGGCCGGCGCGCTGGCGGCGGGCGCGGCGGCCTGCCGCACTGGCGTTCCGGGCGGCCCCGAGCCGCGCGACTACTCCGGCGCCGCCCAGAAGACGTACGCGGAGAGCGTGCGCAGGCTTCGCCGCCTCGGCGTCACTCCGACCGGGGGCGAGGTCCCGGAGCGCGGGAGCGGCCGGCTCTCGCTCGGTCCCGACGCGCTGCGCGCGCACCGCAACGCGCGACCCGGCCAGCCCGACTTCGACGTGCTCATCATCGGATCGGGCTACGGCGGGGCGGTCTGCGCGGCCCGCCTGGCCGCCCAGCGGCGGCCGGGCGTGAAGATCGGCGTGCTCGAACGCGGGCTGGAGTGGGTGCCCGGCACGTTCCCCAACTCGCTGGCCAACTTTCGCCCCTTCAGCAAGCGGGCGTCGTGGCTGCACGAGCAGCTGGCCTACAACCCGCTCGGTCTCTTTGGGTTCCACACTCAGGGCGACGTGACGGTCGTCGCCGGCAGCGGTCTCGGTGGCTCGTCGCTGATCAATTGCGCCGTCGTCATCGAGACCGAGGAGGACGTATTCCGCCAGGCGGCGTGGCCGAAGGAGCTGCGCTCGAAGAGCGTGCTGCGGCCCTACTACAACCGGGCCTCGCGCATGCTGGCTCCACAGCAGACGCCCGCGGATCGCTTTCCGCCCAAGCTGAAGGCGCACCTGGGCGCCGCCGCCGTGCTGGCCGACCGGGGCACGTGGCCGGCCGGTGTGGCGTCCCCCGTCTCGCTGGCGGTGACGTTCGCCGACCGGACCAACGCGCAGGGCATGCGCCAGCACGGGTGCGTGCAGTGCGGCGACTGCTCGACCGGGTGTAACGTCGGCGCCAAGCACACGCTCGACATGAACTACCTGCCCTTGGCATGGATGGGTGGCGCGCTGCTGTTCACCCAGACCGAAGTCGACCGTATCGAGAGGGCGAGCGACGGTTACCGGCTGCATTGCATCCTGAGATCCGGGGGGCTCTTCGGCGAGCATCATGAGGTGCTGACCGCGCGCATGGTGATCGTGGCGGCCGGCACCGTGGGCAGCAACGAGATCCTGCTGCGATCGCGGGACGCCGGCGGGCTCGCCCTCTCCGACTGGCTCGGCAAGGGATTCTCGGCGAACGGCAACCACGTCTGGTTCGTGGACTACCAGTTCTCGAACCACCCGATCACCACGAACTCCGCCGGCGTCGGGGTCGCGCGTGGCACGCCGGCGGCGCCGGTGGGGCCGACCATCCAGGGCATCGTCGATTTCCGGCGCACCGACCGTCCGCTGGGGCGTCGCGTCGTGTTCGAGGACATCGCCCAGGCCAGCGCGCTGGCGCCGGGCGTCGCCTTGCTGCTGGCGGCGGACCTCAACCGCTCGCTCTCGCTGCTGTCATGCGGTCACGACACGGCCGACGGCGAGATCCGGCTCGAGTTCGACGAGGCGGCCGTGCGCTGGCCCAGCTACCCCTCTCAGCGCTGCCGGATCGAGATGGCCGCGGTGCTGGCGCAGTACGCCACCGCCTACGGGGGTCGGGAGCGGCCGTTCGCGCCGGGGGGACCGACGACCGCCCATCCCCTGGGTGGCTGTCGCATGGGCGCCACCGTCGCGGAGGGGGTGGTGAACCATCGGGGACAGGTGTTCGAGACCGGCGCCGGGCGCGACGGCCGAGCCGTGCAGCCGCGCCTCTACGTCGCCGACGCCTCGATCGTCCCGACCGCGCTCGGCAACAACCCGCTGCTGACGATCAGCGCGCTGGCCGAGCGGATCGCCGAGTTGATCGTGACGGACCCCGCGAACGCCGCGCTCTTCCGCGCCTAGGCGCCCGGCCTAGGCGCTCGGGCGCGCGTCGGGTCGCGACAGCAGCCACCACTGCCACGCGAAGTAGCCCACGCAGCCGATCACCGTGGCCCCGACGAGCGCGGCCACGAACCACCACCACGACAGGCAGACCATGATTCACCCCGAGTAGCCCGGTTGCCCCGGTCGGCGCTCCTCGAAGACCGCGTCGCCCACCACGGTATCATCTGTGTGCGGAATGGGATGGGACGATTCACCGGACTGCTCGTGCTCGCTCTCGCCATGACGGCCGGCACCGTCACCGACGCGCCGGCCCAGGCCGGTTCCGAGGCGCGTGTGTACTCCGTGATCTACGTGGAGGTCGTCACGACCGCGGTCGCCGACGGCGTCGCGCTCCTCAAGCGGTACCGCGACGCGGCCCGCCGCCAGGACGGCAACGTCCGTTGCGAGGTGGTGCAGCGAATCGGCCAGCCCTATCAGCTGGTCGTTCTCGAGGTCTGGCGGGACCGGACGGCGTTCGAGGCGCACGGCGGGGAGGCGGGGACGACGGAGCTGCGCGGCAAGCTCGCCGCGCTCCGCGCCGCCCCCGCCGACGAGCGAGTGCACGGCGCGCTCTCGGTGGGACCGCCCGGCGCCGCGCCACCGCGCGATGCCATCTACGTCGTCACGCACGTGGATGTCATCCCGCCGCGCAAGGACGACGGCGTCGGTGCGCTCCGGCGGCTGGGCGAGTCGAGCCGGACCGACGACGGCAATCTCCGGTTCGAGGTCGTGCAGCAGGCGAACCGTCCCAACCACTTCACGGTCGTGGAGGTGTGGCGGGACGCGAAGGCCGCAGAGGCGCACGCGATGGCGAGGAGCACGCGCGAATTCCGCGACGCCCTGGCCACGATGACGGGCGCCCTGTACGATGAGCGGATGTACCGGGCGATCGACTAGCCCCGGCCGCCCTGTCGTCTCGACCGGCCAGGGGGCCGGCCTTCCAATCGATCCCGTTCGCTGCGTAGAATTGAAATCGTCGTGACACCAGGCGCTCATCGTGCGGCGCACACGTTGTTGGCCATCGGGGCCGCCGTCCTGGCGCTGGGCGCGGGCCCGGGGTCGACAGTCCGCGTGGACAACTGGGATGCCTACACCGTCGGGCCGCTCGATCTCTCCGCCGAGTGGCGGCGGTACCCGCCGGAACGTGGCACGCTCAAGCACGCGCCGGAGGTCGTCGTCGAGGCCGGCCGTCCTGTGCTCCAGCTCACGACGTCTGGCGAGGCCGTGCGAATCGGGCGGGCGCTGAAGATCGACCCCGCGAAGACGCCCTGGCTGGTCTGGGACTGGAAGGCGCTGGTGCTGCCGGAGGGCGGCGACGTCCGCGACCTGAAGCGCAATGACCAGGCCGGCCGGGTCATGGTCGCCTTCGAGGGCATGAAGGGGATCCTTTACGTCTGGGACACCACCGCGCCGGTGGGGACCGAGGTGCGGCCGGACGAGCTGGAGCTGTTCCAGCGGGTGCTGATCGTCGTCCGCTCGGGCCCGGGCGAGCCCGGCCACTGGCTCAGCGAGCGTCGCAATGTCGTCGAGGACTTTCGCCGCCTGTTCGGCGGGGAGCCGCCGCCGATCAAGCTCATCGGTGTCGAGAGCCACTCCAACGACACCCGCACCCGCACCTCCATAAGGTTCGGCCGGCTGCGCTTCGACGCTCCCTGACCCATCGCCGCCTGCCCGAGGTCACCACTCCTCGAGGTCGCTAGTGGGCGGCGAGGCCGGGGATCGACATCACGAGGTGGAGGTAGCCGCCGAGCTCGTTGATCCGACGCATGTCGCGCGCCACGAAGGCCGCGCGCTCGGCGTCGGTGAGATCGGCCGCGGCGATGGCGGCGCCGGGGTCGGCGACGAAGCGCGCGCGGAACGCCGGGTCCTTCTTGAGCTGGTAGAGCAGGCTGTTCACCGCGTAGCGGCTCATCCGAGGCTCCACTCCACGGCGGCCAGGTTGATGCGGGGCAGCTCGCCGAAGTAACGGACGACCGCCCGCGCGGGTGTCACCGCGCCGAGCAGCACCATCCAGTTGAGAAACTCGTGGCTGCCGCTCTTGTGCAGCTCGTCGGCCGAGAGGTCCAGCAGGGGTTCGTGCTCGCCCCGCTCCATCCAGTGGATCAGCCGGCGGTCGAACACGGTGTCGGTCTCGCCCACCCTGCCCAGCGCCAGCTCCGGGAAGTGGGACAGCCCGCCGGTGGCGATGATCCCCACCCGCCACGGGCTCGCCGCCACCACGCGCGCCAGGTGCTGACCGAAGGCGAAGCAGCGGCGGGCGGTCGGCCGGGGCGCGACGAAGCAGTTCACCCAGATCGGGACGAGCGGTGGGATCGGCCGGTCGCCGTGCATGGTGTTCACCGGGCTGAGGAACGCGTGGTCGACCGGGGCCTCCCACGACAGGGCCAGGTCGAACCCCGCCGTCACGCCTTGCTCCAGGACGGCACCGGCCAGCGCTTCGTGCAACGGGTAGCTCGTCGGCATGTGCTCCAGGACCTGATCGAACGCCTCGGCGTGGTCCTGGCTCATCCGCTGGACGGTGCGACCGATGCGCACGCAGATCGCCGGGACGCAGGTGAACGAGAAGGCGTTGAGGTGGTCGTCGGCCACCACCACGAGCGCATCCGCGCTCGTTGCCGCGAGGCGTTCCCCCATCGCGGCGATCTCCCGCATTGCCGCCTCGACCTTCTGTCGACCGGTCGCGCCGCAGGCGCGCTCGTAGTAGTCGGGGTCGAGCACGTGCGACATCGCGCCCGCGAACACGATCCTGCCCATCGCGCCTCCTGGCTGTCCCGACGCCGCCGGCGACGGCGGAGGTCTACGCCGTCTCGAACGACAAGCGCTTGACGCGCTCCATGTTCGTGCCCTCGATCCGGATCAGCTTGGTGGGCCCGTCGCGCCGGGGCGAGTGCACGTCGCCCTCGTTGTACACGTGGGCGTCGCCGGGCTTGAGCGGGTAGCGGCGGGCGCGGGTGACCTTTCCTGGCTTGCCCTCGGCGGCCGGCTCGAGCACGGTCCAGTCGCTCATCAGCGTCTCGCCGCGGGCCTGTCCGTAGATGGCCCACGACGGGCCGTGATCGTGCGGCGCGCTCTCCTTCGCATCCCGGTAGTGGTGGGCGAGGATGCAGAAGCCCAGCGTCGGGTCCTCGTACAGGATCTTCCGCTCGGGCACGTCGTCGCCGAGGTGCCGCGCGATGAACTCGTCGTCCTTCAGCACGGTCTGCACGAGCGCGCCGACCCGGGCGCGGCCGTCTGGACCGGGGTGAGCCTGCAGGAGACGGCGGCACTCCGCAGCGAATTGCTCCAGCGTCATGGCCATGGCCCACCTCCGGCGCCCATGCTACCAGAGGCGGGTCAGGGGGGTCGGGCGTCGAGTGATGTATCGTACTGGGCCGGAAGGCGAGGATCTCGCGATGGCCGATTACGACGTCGTGGTGGTCGCGTGCGGCGAGATGGTCGGCGGGCTCTTCCACGGCAACTATCCGGGCGGGACGGGACTGATGGCCGCCGCGGTGTTCGGGCGCATCGCGGCCGCCAGCGCCGCCGGCGCCTGACCGAGATGCGCGCCTCGACCGCGCTGCGGCAGCTGCTCGGGGGCGACGACGTCGTGGTCGCGCCCGGGGTCTACGACGGCCTATCCGCGCGCCTGGCCCGCGGGGCCGGCTTCGGCGCCGTCTACGCGACCGGAGGTGGGATCGCGCGGAGCATGGGCTATCCGGACCTGGGGCTGCTCAGCCTGAGCGAGGTCCTCGACCGCCTCCGCGAGATCGTCCATCACGCTCAGGTCCCGGTGATCGCCGACGCCGACACCGGCTACGGCAACGCGCTGAACGTGCGGCGCACCGTGCGCGAGTTCGAGCAGGCCGGCGTGGCGGCGCTGCACCTGGAGGACCAGACCTTTCCCAAGCGGTGCGGCCACCTCGACGACAAGTCGGTGGTCCCGCTGGCCGAGATGGTGGGCAAGGTACGGGCCGCCCGCGACGCCGTCGCCGACGCCGACCTCGTTCTCATCGCCCGCACCGACGCCATCGCGGTCGAAGGGCTGGACGCCGCCATCGAGCGCGCCCACGCCTACGCCGAGGCGGGCGCCGACGTGGTCTTCGTCGAGGCGCCCACCAGCGAGGCCCAGATCGAGACGATTGCCCGGCGGCTGCCGGTGCCCAAGCTGCTGAACATGTTCGAGGGCGGCAAGACGCCGTTCGTGCCGCTGGCCCGACTGCGCGCGCTCGGCTACCGGATCGTCATCATCCCGTCCGACCTGCAGCGCGCCGCCATTCACGCCATGCAGGACGTGCTGGCGGCGATCCGGCGCGACGGCAGCAGCCGCGCGGTGGCCGACCGCCTGGTCTCGTTCGCCGAGCGCGAGGCCATCGTCGCCACCGCCGAGTACCTGCGGCTCGACCGGGAGGACGCGCGATGACGACGCCGGGCCTCGGGTTCGTGGGGCTGGGCGCGATGGTGGCCGGCGACGGAGCGTCGTCGGGCGGAGCGGCTAGGAGGCGGTGCGCCTATCGAGGAGCGGGCTGGCCGGAGCGGCGACGCGCTCGCCGACACTCTGGGTCATGCGGCCCAGCCAGCACACGGCGTGATAGACGCCACCACGCTCCCGCACGGCGGTGGCATCGCTGTCACCCACGTGCACGCGGCAGCCGGGGCAGAGCCAGTCCGGGACGACGCGGGCAGCATGCTCGACACCCGGGCGCACCTCGCACTGCCATGGCGTGACGTCCTCGGGCAGCGTCTTACGCTTGCCCAGGAGCATGGCCAGCTCGACGACGTGCTGGAGGTTGTCGAACACGAACGGTTTGCGGATGTAGTCGAAGGCGCCTCCCTTGAGCAGCTCGCGGGCCAGCGCCTCCTCATCGATGCCGCTCAGCATGACGACCGCGATGGAGCCGTCGAGCGCGATCAGGTCGCGCAGCACGTCGGCACCGCTGCGCCCCGGCATCCGGACGTCGAGGATCACCGCGTCCGGGCGGGAAAGCGTCGCCAGTACGAGGGCGTCGCGCCCGTTGAGCGCGCAGTTGACCAGGTAACCCTGCTCTTCGAAGAAGTCGCGGAGCACGTCGACGACTTCGGGCTCGTCGTCCACCACGAGCAGCGATCCCGCCTGGCCCATTGGCGCCCGGTACCTTCAACTCCTGTGCCGAGTGTCTGCCAGGCCTAAGTCCGCGTCGATGAATCACTCTCAGACCCTGCCGCCCTGGAGTTGGTGGATCATCTTTCGCCATGCATACTGGCGCCGCCGGCGAGAAAGTATTCAGCCGGCGACCCCTCGGAAAGGAGCGCCCTCGCATGTCGGACCCGCCGGCGGCCGAGCCCGCGGCGCTGGCCGTCGAGGGCTTCCGCGGCACCCCCGAGGAGGTCGAGCGCCAATGGTTCGAGCAGGTCTACCGCGGCCGCGGCGACACCATGCGCCAGCTCACGTGGCGCGCGGTGATCATGGGCTCCCTGCTCGGCGGCGTGCTGTCCCTCACGAACCTGTACATCGGTCTCAAGGCCGGCTGGGGCTTCGGCGTCGCCATCACAGCCTGCATCCTCTCGTACGCGATCTGGACCACGCTGTACCGGATCGGCCTGGCGCGCACCCCGATGACGATCCTCGAGAACAACTGCATGCAGTCCACCGCCAGCTCGGCCGGCTACTCGACGGGCGGGACCCTGATCTCGGCGTTCGCGGCCTACATGCTCATCAACGACCACCCGCTGACGCTGGCCGCGATGCTGGCCTGGGTTTTCCTGCTCTCGGTGCTGGGCGTGACGATGGCGATTCCCATGAAGCGGCAGATGCTCAACGTCGAGCAGCTTCGGTTTCCGAGCGGGATCGCCGCCGCCGAGACACTTCGGGCGCTGCACGGCGCCGGCGCCGCCGGCCTGCGCTCGGCGCGGGCGCTCGCGTGGGCCGGCCTGATCGCGCTGGCCACGAAGTTCTGGGCCGAGGGCCTCGTTCTGGTCAACGGCGCCCTGGCGCCCCTGATGCTCGGCACCTGGGTGGCCGCGCTCAATCAGCGGGTCTTCGGGCCGGCGTGGATCGGTCGCACGGTGATGCTGTCGTGGGAGCCCATGTTCATCGCGGCCGGGGCCATCACGGGCATGCGGGTGTGCGCGAGCATGCTGATCGGAAGCGTCACCGCCTGGATGGTGTTCGTGCCGATCTTGCAGGCGGGCGGCGTCATCGAGGGCGCCGGCTACGCGACGATCGTGCAGTGGACCCTGTGGGGCGGCGTGGCCTGCATGGTCACCTCGAGCCTGCTCTCGTTCGGCTTGCAGTGGCGCACCGCCGTGCGCGCCCTGCGGGGCCTCGGCGCCATGCTGGGCCGCCGGCGCCCACGCGCCGACGACCCGCTCGCCGCCATCGAGACGCCGGCCGCCTGGTTCGTCGCCGGTCAGATCGTCGGCCTCGTCGGTCTCGCCTGGCTCGGGCACCGCTCGTTCGGCATGCCCTACTGGCAGACGGCCCTGGCGGTGCTCCTGTCCTTCGCGCTGGCCCTCGTCGCCTGCCGCGTGACCGGCGAGACCGACACCACGCCGGTGGGCGCGATGGGCAAGATCACGCAGCTCGTCTTCGGTGTGCTCAGCCCCGGCCACGTCAACGTGAACCTCATGAGCGCCAACGTGACCGCGGCGGCCGCCGG
>JBKOZA010000269.1:0-1253 GCA_046725675.1 Candidatus Methylomirabilota bacterium | reverse complement strand
TACTCCGGGGTGCGGCCGAACTACATCCACAGCGACGAGGCGTTCGCCCGCAAGCGGGGGTTCCGCGCCCCGCTGGCCCAGGCCATGATGTCCACGGCCTACGTGTCGGAGCTGATGACCCGCTTCGTGGGGACCGGCTTCGTCAAGGGGGGCACCATGTCGATGACGTTCATCAAGCCGGTCTTCGCCGGTGACCGTCTCACCGTGCACGGCGTCGTCAAGGAGCAGCATCCGGAGCACGGCCGCACGCGCGTCGTCGTCGAGGTCTGGTGCGAGAACCAGGACGGCGACAAGACGGCGATCGGCACGGCCACCGGCTTGCTGGACTGAGCCATGGACATCACGCACCGCACCGTCGAGACCAACGGCATTCGCATGCACGTGGCCGAGGCCGGTCAGGGGCCGCTGGTCGTCCTCTGCCACGGCTTCCCGGAGTCGTGGTACTCGTGGCGCCACCAGCTGACGGCGCTGGCCGGGGCGGGCTATCACGCCGTCGCGCCGGACCAGCGCGGGTACGGTCAGACGGAGGCGCCGCTCCCCATCGAGCAGTACACCCTGCTGCACCTGGTCGGCGACGTCGTGGGACTCGTCGCGGCGCTCGGCGAGAAGACGGCCGTCGTCGTCGGCCACGACTGGGGCGCGCCGGTCGCCTGGCACGCCGCGCTGCTGCGGCCGGACGTGTTTCGGGGCGTCGCCGGCCTCAGCGTCCCCTTCATCCCGCGCCGCCCCACGCGGCCCACGAGCGTGATGCCGCAGACGCCGGAGGCGATCTTCTACCAGCTCTACTTCCAGGAGCCCGGCGTGGCCGAGGCCGACCTCGAGCGCGATCCGAAGGCCACGATCCGGCGGCTGCTCTACTGGGGCTCGGGCGACGCCCGCGATCCGTCGGCGCGTCGGGTCGCGACGGGCGACGTCGGCATGGTCCCGCGCGACGTCGGCCTCGTGAACAGCCGTCCGGACCCCCCGTCGTTGCCGTCGTGGCTGGGCCAGGCCGAGATCGACTTCTACGCCGGCGAGTTCGCGCGGGTCGGCTTCCGCGGCGGCCTGAACTGGTACCGCAACATCGACCGCAACTGGGAGCTGCTCGCGCCGTGGGCGAGCGCGAAGGTCACGGTGCCGGCGCTCTTCGTCGCCGGCGAGCGCGATCTCGTGCTGGCGTTTCGGGGGATGGACCAGCTGTTGCCGGCGCTGCCGATGCTCGTTCCCAACCTGCGGCGAACCCTCATCCTGCCGGGCTGCGGCCACTGGACCCA
>JBKOZA010000268.1:0-10788 GCA_046725675.1 Candidatus Methylomirabilota bacterium | reverse complement strand
TTCCTGATCGACACCGTCGGCGTGGACCGCGTGGTCTTCGGCACCGACTGGCCCTACGACATGGCCCTCGACTGGCCGGTGTCCTGGATCCTCGGCATGACGAGCCTGTCGCAGGACGAGAAGGACGCCATCCTCTGGAAGAACCTCGAACGGCTGCTGGGAATCTGACCCGACGCCAAGGAGCCGAGATCATGGCCTACGAAGCGCTCTTCGCCGAGACGGTCCTGCTGCGCGGGCACCGGGGCGACCAGATCGACGCGTACCTCGCGCGCCCGGTCGGCGTGGCGTCCTGTCCGGGCGTGGTCGTCATCCACCACATGCCGGGCTGGGACGGGCCGACCAAGGAGATCGTGCGCCGCTTCGCGCACCACGGCTACGCGGCGATCTCGCCCAACCTCCACTTCCGCGAGGGCAAGGCCACGCCCGAGGAGAACAGCGCCAGCGTGCGGGCCGCCGGCGGCATGCCGGACGACCGCACCATGGGCGACGTGCAGGGCGCGATCGACTATCTCAGGGCCCTGCCGTACCTGAACGGCCGGGTCGGCGTCATCGGCTACTGTTCGGGCGGCCGGCAATCCTACCTGGCGGCGTGCACGCTGCGCGGCCTCGACGCGGCGATCGACTGTTACGGCGGCGGTGTGGTGGCCAAGCCCGAGGAGCTGACGCCGCGCCAGCCGGTGGCGCCGATCGAGTTCACCGGCGAGCTGCAGTGTCCGCTGCTCGGCCTCTTCGGGGTCGAGGACACGCGCCCCTCGCCGGAGGACACCGCCCGCACGGAGCAGGCGCTGCAGAAGTTCGGCAAGACCTACGAGTTCCACACCTATCCGAACGCGGGCCACGCCTTCTTCGCGGTGGACCGGCCGCAGTACCGGCAGGCCGCCGCCATCGACGGCTGGCACAAGGTCTTCGCGTTCTACGGCAAGCACCTGCGGCCTTGAAGGTCCAGTTCGGCGTCAGCCTGGGCTCCAGCGTCGGCCTCCTCGGCGGCGACGACACCCACAAGTTCATGGAGCTGGCGCGGATGGCCGACGGCTACGGCGCCACCGCCATCGGCACCTACGACTCCGCCTTCCTCGGCGGCGACGCCTACGTGCGGGCCACGCTGATCGCGCTGGCCGCCCCGCGCGCGGCCGTCGGGCTGCGTCCCAGCAACCCTCTCACGCGCGAGCCGCAGGTGATGGCCTCGTTCCTGGCCTCGCTCGACCGCCTCACCGGCGGCCGGGCGTTCCTGGACATCGCCAGCGGCGACAGCGCCGTGTTCAACATCGGCTACCCGGCGGCGTCGCGGGCGCGGATCGAGGACTACGTGGCGTGCGTGCGCGGCCTGCTCGCCGGCGGCGAGGCGACGTACCAGGGGCGGGTTCAGCGCGTGCGGTGGTCGGCCGAGGCCGTCCGTCCGCGCGTGCCGATCTCGATCTGCGCCGAGGGGCCGAAGATGCTCCACCTGGGCGGGCGCATCGGCGATGGGGTGATCGCCGGCACCGGGCTGCTGCCCGAGGTGATCAGCGACACCATCGCGCGCGTGCACGCCGGCGCCCGCGAGGCCGGGCGCGACCCGGGCGAGGTGGACGTCTGGTTCACCGCGCGCTCGTCGCTGCACGAGGATCGCGAGACGGCCGTCGAGAACGTCAAGGCCTCGGTGTCCTCGATCCTGAACCACGCGATGCGCTTCGGACTGGATGGAAAGCACGTGCCCGACGACCTGCGGGCCAAGATCCAGGACTACGTGGACGGCTACGAGCTGTACGACCACGTGCTGCGCGCCGGGCGGAATCCGCGGCGCATGGCCGACCTCGGCCTCGCCGACTACGCGGTCGGGCGCTGGGCGCTGGCGGGAGCGCCACGCGACTGGATCGCGCGGATCGAGGCGCTGGCCGAGCGGGGAGCGACGAAGCTCTGGGTGGGCGTCAACGGCGCCGACCTCGACGCCCAGATACGGTGCTTGCGGACGATGGGCGAGCAGGTGATGTCGCGGTTCGTGGGATAACGTCGTGCTGACCCGCATCGACCACGTCATGATCTGCGTGCCCGACCTCGCCCACGGCATCGACGCCTACCGGCGGATCGGGTTCGACGTCCAGCCCGGCGGCGCCCATTCGAGCGGCGGCACCGAGAACGCCATCGCATTTTTCCAGGACGACTACCTCGAGCTGCTGGGCGTGCGCGAGGGGCACGCGCGGGAGGCCAGCGCTGGGCTCCGCGAGTTCCTGGCCGCCGGCGGTGGCCTCCGCTACATCTGCATCCAGAGCGACGATCTCGCCCGCGACGTGGCGGCCATGCGGGCGCGTGGCGTCGACGTCGGCGATCCTGACGACGGCGGCCGGCGCACGCCCGGCGGCCAGGAGCTGCGGTGGCGGGCGGCGTCGCTCGGCGCGAAGAACCCGCTGCCGATCTTCTTCATTCAGCACCTCACGCCGCTGGTCGAGCGGAGACGGCAGGCGCCGACGGCCGGCCAGCATCCCAACGGTGTCCTGCGCCTCGAACGCGCGTACGTCGCCGTGAGAGACGTCGCGAAGGACGCCGCGACGTACGCCCGCGTGCTCGGCCTGCCGGTGCCGACCGTCGTGCGTGGCAACGTGATCAAGGCGGACATGGCGGTGTTCGAGATCGGCCCGACCGGCCTGGGCGTGGCGCAGCCCGCCGAGCCCGGCCCCGCCGCCGAGGCGCTCGGGCGTCGCGGGCCAGGACCGTTCCAGGCGCTCTACCGCACGCGCAGCATGGAGGCCGCCGCCCGCCACATGGCGGCCCGCGGCCTGCCGCCGCCCGCGCGCGGCATGCGCAACACCGGCGAGCAGGCGATGCTGGTCGGCCCGGCCGACGCCGGCGGCGTCTACATCGGCTTCGTCGGCCCGGCGTAAGGAACATCTCTCGTGTCTGCGTTTCGCGGCGTTGACGGCTCACCGGCGAGCCGTTAGCGTAGCGAGCAATGGCAACGACAGCCGCTCGGATGCGACGCTGGACGAGGGCCGAGTACGACCGCCTCATCGACCTGGGCATCTTTCAGCCCGGCGAACATCTCGAGTTGCTCGGCGGGCACCTCATCGTCAGCGAACCCCAGGGCACGCTCCACGCGACGGCTGTCGGCCTGGTCGAGGATGCCCTGCGAGCTTGCTTCGGCTCCGGGTGGGTGGTGCGTGGCCAGATGCCGATCGCCCTCGACGACGAGTCCGAGCCGGAGCCGGACGTCGCTGTAGTATCTGGCAGCCGACGGGACTATGAGACGGCCCACCCCGCTCGTCCAGTGCTGGTGGTGGAGGTCGCCGAATCCTCGCTTGCCACCGACCGCGGCACCAAGGCCGCGCTCTATGCCCGCGCGGGAATCGAGGACTACTGGATCGTCAATCTCATCGACCGTGTCGTCGAGGTGTGCCGCGACCCGGTGACCACAGCCGCTCAAAGCGCCGACTCGGGCTACCGGGATATCGTGATCCGGCGCCCCGGCGATTCGATCGCGCCTCTGGCGCGCCCCGACGCGTCGGTCGGGGTCGCCGCGCTGCTTCCACGCTCCGGCTACTACGTCAGATGACGCCGTCCCGCCGAAGCGTGTCCAGCTCGGCCTGCCCCACGCCCAGCAGCTTGCCGTAGACCTCGCCGTTGTGCTCACCGAGCAGCGGCGCGCGCACCACCTCGGTCGGCGAATCGGACAGTCGCACGGGGTTGCCGGGCATCGGGTACCCGCCGCGCCTTGGGTGCTCCAGGTCGGTGATGAAGCCGCGCTGGCGCAAGTGGGGGTCGGACAGCACCTCGGCGGAGTCGAGCACAGCGCCGCACGGAATGCCGGCGCCGGCCAGGATCGACAGCACCTCGTGCTTGGGGCGCTTGGCCGTCCAGCCCTCGATCATCGCGTCGATCTCGTCCATGAAGGCGACGCGGTCGCGCCGGTCCTCGTAGCGCGGGTCGGCGCCCAGCTCGGGGCGGCCGACGATCTTCGTGAGCGACTTCCACATCTCGACCGTCGCGCAGTGGATGAAGACGTAGTCGTTCGATCCCCCGGGGTGGCAGCGGTAGATGTTGGACGGGGCCGCCGCCGCCGAGCGGTTGCCCTGCCGCGGGGCCGGCTTGCCGCTGACGTAGGTCTCGCGCAGGTGGATGCGGAGCAGGTTCACGACGGCGTCCTGCTGGGCGACCTCGATCTGCTGGCCCACGCCGGTGGCCTGGCGCTGGATGATCGCGGCCAGGATGCCGATGGCGGTGTGCAGCCCGGCCCCGGTGTCGGCCAGGCCGCCGATGGCCTTGGTGGGCGGCCCGTCGGGGGAGCCGGTCATGCTCATGGCGCCGGCCATCGCCTGGGCGATCCACTCGAAGCTCTTGTAGTCCGAGTACGGCCCGCCGCTGCCGAAGCCCTTCACCGACGCGTGGATGAGGCGCGGGTTCAGGCGCTTGAGGTGCTCGTAGCCGAGGCCGAGCCGCTCCATCACGCCCGGGCCCATGTTCTCGACGACGACGTCGCTGCTCCGGGCCAGCTCCTCGAACATCGCCTTGCCGCGCGGCGATTTCAGATTGAGCGTGACGCCACGTTTGCACGAGTTCAGGAGCATGAAGAACCAGGCGTCCTCGCCGCGCTTGTCGGAGAGCGCGGTGCGACCGGGCTCGCCGGTGGGCGGCTCGATCTTGATGACGTCGGCGCCGAGCCACGCCAGCATCTGCGTGGAGCTCGGGCCGGCCTCGTACTGGGTGAGGTCGAGGACGCGGATCCCGTCGAGTGCCTTGGACATGTCGTTCTCCTGTCAGTTCCCGCCGCTGCGCACGACGATCTTGCCGACCTGCGCGTCGGATTCCATGAAGGCGATGGCCGCCGCCAGCTGCTCGAACGCGTAGGCCTTGTCCACGAGCGGGCGGATCCGCCCGTCCTCGAAGAAGGGCAGGATGTCGCGCACGAAGCCCCGCACCGTCCCGGCGCGCTGGGCCGCGTCGCGCAGCCGGTTGCTCACGCCGAACACCGTGAGTCGCTTGCCGTGCAGGGCCTCCAGGTCGAGCGGGCTCGTCATCACCCGGTCCAGGTGGCCGACGATCGCGATCCGTCCCTCGAAGGCCAGCGAGCGCAGGCATTCGGCGAAGACCGAGCCGCCCACGTTGTTGACGACCAGGTTTGCGCCCTTGCCGTCGGTGGCCTTCATGACGACGTCGTGGAAGTCGCCGCTTCGGGTGCGGATGCCGACGTCGAGGCCGAGGCCGGCCAGCCGGGCCAGCTTGTCCTCGGAGCCGGAGGTGCCGATGACGCGGGCGCCGAGCGCGCGGGCCATCTGTAGCGCCGCGACGCCGACACCGGAGGACACGCCGGTTACGAGCAGCCAGTGCCCGGCGGTGAGATGGCCCTGGGCGACCAGCATGTCGTAGACGACGAGGAAGACCAGTGGCGTGGCGGCCGCCTCGTCCCACGACAGCTTCGCCGGCACGCGCATCGTCTCGCGCGCGTCCATCAGCGCGTACTCGGCGAAGCCCCCGCCGCACCGTCCCATCACGCGGTCGCCGGCGGTGAAGCCGCTGACACCGTCGCCGAGCTTCACGACCTCGCCCGCGCACTCGCCACCGCCGGGCTTGGCCGCCGCGCCCGGCTTGCCGCCGAGGAGCTCACCGCGGTTCAGCGCGGCGGCCCGCACGCGCACGAGGATCTCTCCCGGCTTCGGCTCGGGCGTGGGCATGTCGCGCAGCTCGACCTTGGTGCCGCCGGTCCCCGGAGCGATCCAGTACGCCTTCATGCATTGACTCCCAGCCGGAGAGGGCGCGTCCGCGCGCCGTGCGTCCGATCTGCGGCAGGCTGATCAAAAGGGTCCAGATGCGAGGCGGCCCCCGAGCGCCGCACGCGAGGCGTACTCCCTGTACGTCGAGCGTGCGGCCGAGGGGGCCAACGAAGCAGATGGGCCCTTTTCATCAGCCTGCTACGTCGAGTACGCCGAGAAGCGCACGGTCTGCGCGCGCGCCTTGTGATCGGTGATCACGTTGACGACGGCCGGCTTGCCGGACGCGAACGCGCGCTCCAGGGCGGGCCGCACGTCGTGCGGCTTCTCGACGTGCTCGCCGTGGGCGCCGAGGTCGATGGCCAGCCGGTCGTAGCGCGTGTAGCCGAGGTTGCGGCCGGGCTTGGGCAACGGCCGGGTCCACGGCGCGTCGGCCGTCCAGCCGCCGTTGTTGCTGATGACGCACACGACGGGAATCGTGTGTCGTACCGCCGTGTCGATGTCCATGACGTTGATGCCGAACGAGCCGTCGCCGTGCAGCACCAGCACCTGCGCCTCGGGCTTGGCCACCTTGGCCCCCACCCCGTAGGGTAGGCCGACGCCCATGGTGCCGAACGCGCCGGAGTTCAGCCGGTGGCCGGCGGTGTAGGTCGGGATCGCCTGGCGGCCGAAGTTCAGGATCTCCTGGCCGTCGACGACGAGGATCGCGTCGCGGCGGATGAAGTCACGCACTTCCTTGCAGAGGCGCAGCGGGTGCATCGGCAGCTCGTCGCTGCTCATCGCCTTGTCCTGGTCGGCGCCCTTCTCGGCGTCGAGCGTGCGCAGCTTGCCCGTCCAGCTCGCGTACATGTTCGGCCGGATCTTGCCCGCCGCCTCGGCGGTGAGCTGCTCGAGCACCGCGCGCGCGTCGCCGGCGATCGGCACGTCCACCTCGCGGTTGTGGCCCAGCTCGGCCGGGTTGACGTCGACGTGGATGACCTTCATGTCGGCGGCGAAGCGCGGCGGCCGCCCGAACTGGATCATCCAGTCGAACCGCGTGCCGACGGCCAGCACGCAGTCGGTCTCGGTGAAGGCCTTGCTGCGAGCGTTGAGGAACGACAGCGCGTGGTCCTCGGGAATGAGACCGCGTGAGATCGGCTTGGTCCAGAACGGAATGCCGGTGGCCTCGACGAACGCCCGCAACGCCGTGCCGCCATCCGACCACCACACACCGCTGCCGGCCACGATGATCGGCCGCTGGGCCTTCGCCAGCAGCGCGATCGCCTCCTTGATGGCGCCGGTGTCACCCAGTGTGCGCGGCGCGGGCTTCCACGCCGGCGCGTAGGTGACGGCGTCCTCCTCGACCTTCTCGCCGAGGACGTCGCCCGGCATGTCGATGTACACGGGGCCCGGCCGCCCGCTCGTCGCCTGGCGGAACGCGCTGGCGACGACGTCGGGGATGCGCCGGGCGTCGTAGACGCGCTCGGCCCACTTGGTCACGGGCTTGAACACCGCGAGTTGATCGATCTCCTGGAACGCCTCCATGCCCAGATAGACCCGCGGGCTGGAGCCGCCGATCGCTACCAGCGGCGCGCAGTCGGTGAACGCCGTCGCCACGCCGGTCAGCAGATTGGTCGCGCCGGGGCCCGAGGCGCCCATGCACACGCCGGGGCGACGCAGGATGCGCGTGTAGGCGTGGGCCGCGAACGCGGCGGCCTGCTCGTGGCGGTGATCGATCGCCCGGATGCCGAGCTGGATGCAGGCGGCTTCGGTCTCCAGCATCGGCCCGCCCATGAGATAGAACATCGTGTCCACGCCCTGCGTCCTCAGCGCCTTCGCGAGGACTTCCGAGCCCGTGATCGTCGCCATGGGGACTGTCCTTTCCGATGTGTTCGCGAGACCTCGACGTCTCTCGGCCTGGCGGGATTATACCGGCGCCATCCGGCTCGTGCGCCGCCAGCTGTGGTACGCTTCGCCGCGCGCGCCGGGCGACCGGCCACCCCACACGCGAGGTGCAGCGATGCGACCGAACAAGATCAAGCAGATGTGGCGCGAGGGCAAGTGGGTCACGCTGGGCTGGCTCTCGGTGTCGCACGGCTTCACGGCCGAGGTGATGGCGCGCCAGGGCTTCGACGCGCTCGTCGTGGACATGCAGCACGGGCTGACGGACATGAACGACGTGTGGCCCATGCTGCAGGCCATCTCGCAGACCGACACGGTGCCGGTCGTGCGGGTGCCGTGGAACGACCCGGCGACCATCATGAAGGTGCTCGACCTCGGCGCCTACGCCGTCATCGTGCCGCTGGTCAGCACGGCCGAGGAGGCGGCCAAGGCGGTGGCGGCCTGTCGCTATCCGCCGGTGGGCATGCGCTCCTCGGGCCCGGTGCGCGCCGTGCACTACGGCGGCAGCGACTACCTGGCCAAGGCCAACGACGAGATCGTGGTGATGGCGATGATCGAGACGAAGGAAGGCATCGCCAACCTGGACGCGATCTGTGCCACGCCGGGGCTGGACGCCGTGTACATCGGCCCCGCCGACCTCTCGTTCGCCCTCGGCCTGCCGCCCGGCCCCGACAAGACCGACGCGCTGCACCTGGCCACGTGCGACAAGATCCGCGACGCCGCCCACAAGCACGGGATCAAGGCGGTGATGCACTGCGCGAGCGCGGGCTTCGCGGCGGGCGCGGTCAAGCGCGGGTTCGACATGATCATGCTGACGTCCGACCTGGCTTCGATGGTGGCGGGCGTCCGCCGCCAGCTCGACGAGCTGAAGGCCGCCACCGCCTGAGGCGATGACGCGGCCCTGAGCCCGGGTCAGCGCAGCCAGTAGCGCCAGGCGTACACGACGGTCAGGACGGCGCCGGCGGCGATGACGACCCAGCGCACCGGGGTCGGCGGCAGGATTCGCACGAGCCGTCCGCCGGCGAAGCCGCCGATCAGCGCGCCGGCCATCATCGCGAGCGTGGCCGGCCAGGCGACGACACCCTGGAGCACGAACACGACGACCGCGACGAAGCTCGTCAGTCCGGAGAGGAGGTTCTTTAGCACGTTGGTCGCGCGGAAGTCCTCGGCTCGACTGACCGACAGCAGTGCCAGGAGCATCACGCTCATCCCGGCGCCGAAGTAGCCGCCGTAGACGGCCACCGGGGCGAAGAGCACGAGCCGCAGGCCGCCGCCGGCGCCGCGCGTGGCCGCCGCCCGCGCCGCGATCCAGCCCCGGATCGGCCCCGCCGCGGCGAAGAGCACGGTGGCGAACCCGATCAGCAGCGGCACGACCGCGGTGAACGCCTTGTCGGGGGTCAGGAGCAGGAGCACGGCGCCGGCCACGCTGCCCACGACGCACACCAGGCTCAGCCCGACGAACGACCGGTCCCAGCGCGGGAAGCGCTCGAGATCGGCGACGCCGGCGATGAAGTTTCCCGGCGTCAGCGCCACCGTGTTGGAGGCGTTCGCGACGATCGCCGGCAGCCCCGCGGCCAGCAGCGCCGGGAAGGTGATCAGCGAGGCGCCGCCGACGACGGCGGTCACGACGCCGCCGGCGAGCCCGGCGCCGAAGAGCATCAGCGCGGCGGAGCCGTCCATGCTGCCGCGACCATACCACTGGCCGCTCTGTTATCCTTCCGCCCATGCGCTACCGCCCCTTCGGCCGGACCGGGCTCTCGGTGTCCGTAGTCGGGTTCGGCTGCTGGCCGATGGCCGGCGACCGCTACGGCGCCATCCAGGACGACGAGGCCGTGAAGGCCATCCACCGCGCGCTCGACCGGGGCGTGAACTGCGTGGACACCGCGCCCGCTTACGGCGCCGGCCATTCCGAGGAGGTGGTGGCGCGCGCGCTCCAGGGACGCCGCCGTGACGTGATCCTCGTCACCAAGTGCGGGGTGAAGGTGCCGCCGCCCGGGCAGCCCGGCCCCCTGCGCGACGCCAGCCGCGGCAACGTGCTGCGCGAGATCGACGCCAGCCTGAAGCGCCTGCGCACGGACTGGGTCGACGTCCTGCTCGTGCACTGGCCCGACCCGGGCACGCGCTTCGAGGAGACGATGCGCGCGCTCGACGAGGTGGTGGCGTCCGGCCGCACGCGCTTCGTCGGGGTGTCGAACTTCACCGGGGCCATGATCACCGAATGCCTGCGCACGCGGCGCGTCGACGTCTCCCAGGTCGGCTATCACATGCTCGACCGCCGCCAAGAGCAGGAGACGTTTCCGCTCTGTCTCGCGCAGGGCATCGGCGTCATGGGTTACGGCTCCCTCGGTCACGGCCTGCTGACGGGCGCCTTCACCGCCGCCACGAGCTTCGACCCCGCCCGTGACTGGCGCGGCAACGGCATCGCCTTCGGCCAGCCGATCTTCCGCGGCGAGAATTTCAAGGCCAACGTGGGCGTGGTCGAGCGTCTCCGTCGCGAGGTGGCCGAGCCGCGCGGCGTGTCCGTGAGCCAGCTGGCGCTGGCGTGGGTGCTCGGTCACCCGACCGTCAGCACGGCGCTGGTCGGCGCCCGCACCCCTGCCGAAGTCGACGCCAACGACGCTGGCGCCGAGCTCGACCTGTCGGCCGCCGAGCGCGCCACGATCGACTCGATCCTCGGTGGCGTCGCCGGGCGCGTGCGGGAGTTCACCCCCCTGCGACCGGCGATGGAGCCGTGGGGAGAGGAGATCCCGGCCGTCCGGTGAGCACGCTCATCGCAGCCGCTGGTTCAGGTCGTCGATGTACTCCTTCTTGCGGCGCTCGCGGTCCCCCGCACGGTCCTGCTGCTCCTGAACGAGACGATTGGTATCCGTCAACGCGTTGTCCAGCAAACCGGGGAGGGTTTCGAGACGGGCGACCTCGAAGCTGAGACTCATGGTCGATCTGACGAGCCGCGCCCGGTCGAGCGCGTAACGGGGCGCCACCTTCTTCCAGGCCGACTGCCACGCGGCCGACGGGACGTCGCTCAGCTCAACAGCAACCCTGCACATTCGATCAGCGGGTTCGGCATCGACGACGCGGATCGAGCGGCGCGCAATGATGCTCGAAACTCTCTCGTCAAATCCCCCATCGCCACCGAACCTGAACCCGAGTTGGACTCGTAGCGCGGCGCCGCGAAAGTCATCAGGCAGGCTCGGGAACGGCGCCGCCTCGGCGACGGCCCGCAGCGCGG
>JBKOZA010000267.1:0-5177 GCA_046725675.1 Candidatus Methylomirabilota bacterium | reverse complement strand
GAGGTTGAACACCTGCTCGGTGACGACGAGCCCACCGATGAGGAACGCGAACTCCAGGGCGACCACGGTGAGCACCGGCAGCATCGCGTTCTTCAGGGCGTGGCGCGAGAGGATCAGCTTCTGCACGAGCCCCTTGGCGCGGGCCGTGCGGATGTAGTCCTCGCGCAGGACCTCCAGCATCGCCGAGCGGGTCATGCGCGTGGCAACCGCCGAGTACCGGTAGCCCACGGCCAGGGCCGGCCAGATGAGCTGGGCAAGGTTCTGGATGGGATTGGTCCAGAACGGCGTGTACACCATGGGCGGCAGCCACTTGAACACGACCAGCATCAGGAGGATCAGCACGATGCCGAGCCAGAACGACGGCATCGCCAGCCCGGCGATGGAGAACAGGCGCACGGCATAGTCGATCCAGGTGTCCTGCTTAAGGGCGGAGAGGACGCCGAGCGGGATGGCCAGCAGTACGGCCACGATGGTCGCCATGATCGCCAGCTGCAGCGACAGCATGAAGCGCAGCTTGATCTCCTCGATGATCGGCGCCCCCGTCCACATCGAGGTGCCGAAGTCGAGGCGCACCACGCCCAGGATCCAGGTCAGGAACTGCTGCCAGACCGGCTTGTCGAGGCCGATTCGCGCCCGCTCGCGGTCGAGGATCTCCTGGGACACCGAGCCGCGGTCACCCGAGTACCGCAGCTCCACCACGTCGCCCGGGATGACGCGGATGAGCAGGAACGTCACCAGCGCCACCCCGAACAGCGTGGGCAGCATCAGCAGGAAGCGCTTGAGCAGGTACTTGTGCACGCTACTCGGACAGCCACACCGTGTCGAGCTGGTTGTTCAGATAGTGGCTGGGCGTGATGGTCCAGCCCTTGACCTTGGCCAGGTGCGGGACGATGCGGTGCCACTGCAGCGTGTAGAACACGTGCACCTCCTCGTCCAGGAGCCGCTTCTCCAGCTGCCGGAGGATCTTCTTGCGCTCGTCGGGGTCGGTGGCCCGCCCCTGCCGGCTGAAGAGGTCGTCGATGACGGTGTCCTTGTGCTTGCCGTAGTTGGCGTCGGAGTGGCTGAGGAAGCGGGGCAGATCCAGGTCGGGCTCCACGATGAAGCCGCACTGGAAATCCATCGCCACGTCGAAGTCGCCGCGCTTGAGCATCGGGTGATAGGCGCTGGCCTCGATCATCTCCATCTTCACGTTGAGCCCGATCTGTCGCCACTGGTCGATGAGCCAGATGCCGAGATGCTCGTAGGGGTGCGGGATGCCACGGTTCTTGAAGGTGAACGCGAAGCCGTCGGGCACGCCGGCTTCCTTCAGCAGGCGCTTGGCCTCGGCGCGGCTCTTGGCGATATCGTGGCCGTAGCCGGCCAGCTTCTCCAGCTCCGCCGGCGGCGTGGCGTACGGGGTGCCGGGCACCTGGATGCCCGCCACGTCCTTCACCAGCGTGATCTTCGACAGCGCCTTGGAGCCCTCGTAACGATCCAGGGCCAGGGTCAGCGCGCGCCGCACGCGCTTGTCGTCGAACGGCTTCTTTTCGTGGTGCATCGCCACCAGGTTGGCGCAGTCCCAGGGACTCTCCTGGACGGCGACCTTCGGGCCCAACGCCTGGACGAGACTGTCCCGCTCGGGCGGACTGAAGCTACGGAACTGGATCATGGCACGCTCGCCGCGGACGGCGGCGACCTGCGCGGCGGAATTGCTGATGAAGATCGCCCGGTAGCCGTCCAGGTAGGGCTTGCCCTTGTCCCAGTAGTCCGGGTTCTTCTTGCCGACCCAGTGCGAGCCCCGGACATGTTCGACGAACTTGAAGGCCCCGGTGCCCATGACGTTCTTCTCGTACCAGTGCGGATCCTTGGCCAGGATATCGGCCTTGTAGATCCAGTTCCAGGGCGACGCCAGGTTGAGCAGGATCGAGGCTTCCGGGTATTTCAGCTTCACCACGAACGTATTGGGGTCGGGAGCGTCGATCGACGCGATGGAGCCGTAGGCCTCCTTGCGGAGCGACTTCACCCCGGCCGGCGGGCGCAGGATCTTGTCGTAGGAGGCTTTGACGTCCTTGGACGTGAGCTCGCTGCCGTCGTGGAACTTGACCCCCTTGCGGATCTTGAAGGTGTACGTGAGCTGATCCTTAGAAATCGTCCACGATTCGGCGATATCGCCGACGGGCTTCGTTCCCGTCTTGTCGGTGGGATCGACGCGCATCAGGGTGCTGTAGTGCGGCGCCATGGGATGGATCAGGCCGAAGGTCTCCTCCTGGTGCGCGTCGTACGACGGAGGCTCCGAGGGGACGACGAACACCAGCTCTCCACCGGACCGCGGCTTGTCCTGGGCCGGCGCGGGGCCGGGCCCGGCCAGGAGCAGGGCCAGGAGGAGAGCCACTGGCACGAGAGTGCGACGATGCATTCGCTGCCTCCAGTCGGCCCTCCGCTGCAGGCGGGGCCGGACGAATTTGGCGGTCAAACGGGCCGCAAGCCCTAAAGGTTTCAGGCAACGTACCCGCGGTCAGACCACGCTGTCAAGCCAGCGCGCAGGCGGCCCAGTGCCCGGGGGTGATCTCGCGCAACGGGGGGACCTGAGCGCGACAGCTCTCGACGGCGATCGGGCAGCGCGGGTGGAACACGCAGCCTGGCGGCGGGTTGAGGGGGCTGGGCACCTCGCCCATCAGCACCGAGCGGCTGCGCTGAGCCTCCAGGGCCGGGTCGGGAATCGGCACCGCCGCCAGAAGGGCTTTGGTGTAGGGGTGCAGGGGGTTGTCGTACAGCTCCCGGCGATCGGCGACCTCGACGATCTTGCCCAGGTACATCACGGCCACACGGTCGGAGATGTGGCGGACGACGGCGAGGTCATGGGCGATGAACAGGTACGTCAGGCCGAGCTCGGCCTGCAGGTCCTCGAGCAGGTTGATGATCTGGGCCTGGATCGACACGTCGAGCGCCGACACCGGTTCGTCGCAGACGATGAGGGACGGCTCCACGGCGAGGGCGCGGGCGATTCCTACGCGCTGGCGCTGGCCGCCCGACATCTGGTGCGGATAGCGATCGGCGTGCTGCGGCAGCAGCCCGACCCGTCCGAGCAGCTCTTGCACGCGCGCGCGACGGGCCTGGCGATCGGTGACCAGCCCGTGGACGGCGATCGGCTCGGCGAGGATCTGCCCGACGGTCATGCGGGGGTTCAGTGACGCGTAGGGGTCCTGGAAGATCACCTGCATGCGACGGCGCATCGGGCGCAGCTCGGTGTCCGACAGCGTGCCGAGGTCACGGCCCTCGAAGATCACCTGCCCGCTCGTCGGCCGCTCGAGCTGCAGGATGCAGCGGCCGGTGGTCGTCTTGCCGCAGCCCGACTCGCCCACCAGGCCGAGGGTCTCGCCTTGCCGCAGCGCGAAGCTGACGCCGTCCACCGCGCGCACGCTACCCGCACGGCCACCGAACAGGCCGCCGCCGACGGTGAAGTGCTTGACCAGGTCGCGCACCTCGAGCAGGGCGTCGCCACCGGTGGCGGCGCCGCCGGCGGTCGCCGTCGCGCTCTCAGCGCGCGGGCTCATACGCTCGCTGCAGGCGTCTGGACTCCCAGCAGGCGCTGACGTGGCCGTCGTCGGCCACCGACTCCAGCGGCGGCACCTCGTGGGCGCAGCGCTCGACGCGGAACGCGCAGCGCGGCGCGAACGCGCACCCGGGCGGCAGCCGCGTGAGGTCCGGCGGCTGGCCCTCGATCGGCGCCAGCCGCGCGCGACGCGGCTCGTCCAGGCGGGGTACCGAGCGCAGCAGGCCCAGCGTGTACGGATGTCGCGGGTGCGCGTACAGCTCGCGCGCCGTGCCCCGCTCGATGATCCGGCCCGCGTACATGACGTTGACGCGGTCGGCGTAGCGGGCGACGACGCCGAGGTTGTGCGTGATGATCAGCATCGCCACGCCGAGCCGCCGCGAGAGATCCTTCATCAGCTCGAGGATCTGGGCCTGGATCGTCACGTCGAGCGCGGTCGTCGGCTCGTCGGCGAGGACCAGGGCGGGATCGCAGGACAGGGCCATGGCGATCATCATGCGCTGCCGCATGCCGCCGCTGAACTGATGCGGATACTGCCGGAGCCGCCGGCCCGGGTCCGGGATCCCGACCAGCCCGAGCAGCTCCACCGCGCGCCGCTCCGCCGCCGTCTTGGACATCCCCAGGTGGATCTCGAGGCCCTCGGTGAGCTGGCGGCCGATCGTGAGCACGGGGTTCAGCGAGGTCATCGGTTCCTGGAAGATCATGCCGATCTCGCGTCCGCGCACGCGCCGCATCTCCTCTTCCGCGAGCGTGAGGAGGTCGCGGCCCTTGAAGACGATCTGGCCACCCGCGATCCGCCCGGCCGGTAGCGCGACCAGCCGCATGATGCTGAGCGCCGTCACCGACTTTCCGCAGCCCGACTCCCCGACGAGCGCGACCGTTTCGCCCTCCTCGACGTCCCACGACACGCCGTCCACCGCGCGCACGACGCCGCCCCGCGTCAAGAAATGCGTCTGCAGATTCCGGACCTCGAGAAGTGGGCCCACGGTGCGCGGAGTCTAACACAGGGATCGCCACCCACTCCGTGCGCGCCTGGCCCCTCAGCCGCACGCTCCCCCAGAGACGAGAATGTCCACTTTCGAGCGCCGGCTTTGCCGGCGCAATCCTTGGTTCTGGGGGGAGGCAGGCCCGCGGCGTCGTCGGAAGGGGGGCGAAGCCCCCGTCCGAGCGAGACTGGTCCACGCTCGGGCGCCGGCTTTGCCGGCGCAATCCTATTCCTGGGGAGATGCAGGGAAGAGCACGCCGCTAGGCGTGCGACGACCGTCGAAAGGGGGGCGAAGCCCCCCTTCGAGTGTCACTTACAACGCCCCGCCGCCAGGTGGGAGGCCGCGCGCTCGACGAGTGCGGCGTACTCGCGGCAGACGGCCTCGGCCACGCACGGCCAGCGGTGCTGCGCGGCCCAGCGGACCCCCTCGCGACCCAGACGCCAGCGCAGATCGGCGTCGTCCAGCACGCGACCGAGGGTATCGGCGAGCCCGGCGGGGTCGTATTCGGGCACGAGCATGCCGGTCACCCGGTCGCGCACGGTCGTCTGCAGCCCGCCCACGCGCGAGGCGATGACGGGGCTGCCGCAGGCCATCGCCTCCAGGGCCACCATGCCGAACGACTCGTAGTACGAGGGCAGCACGGTGGCGTCGGCCGCCAC
>JBKOZA010000266.1:0-3198 GCA_046725675.1 Candidatus Methylomirabilota bacterium | reverse complement strand
ATCAAGATCTCGCGGCTCACGCTGACGAACGAGTCCGGGCGGCCCCGGCGGTTGTCGGTGACGGCGTACGTCGAGTGGGTCCTGGGGGTGTCGCGAGGCGCGGCGGCGCCGTTCGTGATCACCGAGATCGACACCGGGACGGGCGCGATGTTCGCGCGCAACGCCTGGCGGCGCGAGTTCGGCGGCCGCGTCGCCTTTGCCGACCTCGGCGGACGGCACACGGCGTGGACTGCCGACCGCACGGAGTTCCTCGGGCGGAATGGCGCGCCCGACCGGCCGGCAGGGCTCGCCCACCGACACCGGCTCTCCGGCCGGGTCGGCGCCGGGCTCGATCCGTGCGGCGCGCTGCAGGTGACGCTCGAGTTAGCGGCTGGAGATCGCGCCGACGTCGTGTTCTTCCTCGGCGAGGCAGCGAGTGCCGAGCAGGCGAGGGAGCTGATCGTGCGCTACCGGGGTCGAGACGTCGGCGCCATTCTCCGGTCGGTCGGCGAGCACTGGGACGGGGTGCTCGGCACCGTGCAGGTGAGGACACCGGATCGCGCCCTGGACATCGCGCTCAACCGCTGGCTGCTGTACCAGACACTCGCGTGTCGGGTGTGGGCGCGGTCGGCGTTCTATCAGGCCGGCGGCGCCTACGGGTTTCGCGATCAGCTGCAGGACGTGGTGGCGCTGGTGGTGGCCGCGCCCGCGCTGGCGCGGCAGCACGTGCTGCGTGCCGCGGCGCGACAGTTCGGCGAGGGGGACGTCCAGCACTGGTGGCACCCGCCCAGCGGCCGCGGCGTCCGCACGCGAATCTCCGACGACTCTCTCTGGCTGCCCTACGCCGTCGCGCGGTACGTCGAGGTCGCCGGTGACGGGGCGGTCCTCGACGAGGTCGTCCCGTTCCTCGAGGGGCCTGCGCTCGCCGTCGGACAGCGCGAATCATACTTCGAACCCCGCGTCGGCGACGAGCGCGGCACGCTCTTCGAGCACTGCGCGCGCGCGCTCGACCATGGCTTGACGGCCGGATCGCACGGCCTGCCGCTGATGGGGACCGGCGATTGGAACGATGGGATGAACGAGGTGGGAGCCGGGGGCAGGGGCGAGAGCGTGTGGCTGGGGTGGTTCCTTCACGCCGTCCTCTCCGAGTGGGCGGTGCTCGCGGACACGCGCGGGGAGGGCCAGCGGGGTGAGCGGTGGCGTCAGCACGCCGACGCGCTGAAGGCGTCGCTCGAACGGGAGGCCTGGGACGGCGGCTGGTATCGGCGCGCGTACTTCGACGATGGGACGCCGCTCGGCTCCGTCGTCAACGATGCCTGCCGAATCGATTCGATCGCGCAGTCCTGGGCCGTGATCTCGGCGGCCGGCGACGTGGCGCGTCAGGCGTGCGCCATGGCGGCGGTCGACGCTCACCTCGTGCGTCGCGCCGACGGCCTCGTGCTGCTCTTCACGCCGCCGTTCGGCGAGACGTCACTGGAGCCCGGCTACGTCAAGGGGTATGTGCCGGGGGTCCGGGAAAACGGCGGCCAGTACACGCACGCGGCGGTCTGGACGGCGATCGCGTTCGCGGCGCTGGGCGACGGGGACAGGGCCGTCGAGCTCCTCGCGATGCTGAATCCGATCAACCACGCCCGCACCGACGTGGCGGTCCAGCGGTACAAGGTCGAGCCCTACGTCGTCGCCGCCGACGTGTACTCCGAGCCACCGCACACCGGCCGCGGAGGCTGGACGTGGTACACCGGATCGGCGGGTTGGATGTACCGGGCCGGGCTGGAGTCTATCCTCGGGTTCCGGTTACGCGGTAAGCGACTCGTCGTCGACCCCTGTATCCCGCGTGCCTGGCCGGGCTTCGAGATGGTCTTTCGCTATCACTCTGCGCGGTATGCGATCGTGGTGGAGAACCCGCGACGGCTGTCGCGGGGGGTGGCGTCGGTCGAGGTCGACGGTACCTTTCTCGACGCCGAATCCGGCATCGAGCTCGCCGCCGACGGCAACGTCCACCGCGTCCGGATCGTCCTCGGTTGAGGGCGGGGACGCTACACGTGAGTCCGCGGTGACGCGTTCCCTATGTCACCGGCGCCGGCGCGGCAGGTGATCCTGAACCGCCGTCTTCCCCGATCCGGTAGAGGATCCACCCGCTGGGGTCTTGACCCTCGATGCGCTGGGCCTGCTTGAACAAGCTCAGCCAGCCTTTCGGCTGTGCCGTCGGTGGATACTCCGCGAGCAGCGCACTCCGACCGAGCAGGACGGCCGCGTCCGGCAGGGGCGCCTCGACGGCATAGCGGGCCAGGATCCGCCGCCGCTCGTGGTAGAACTCCATCAGCCACCTCATATCGGGGACCAGGAATCCATGTGGGCCTTCAGGGCCATAGCGGCCGGGGGCAACGCATGAGCACGAGCAGACATCGGTCGCCGCCGCAAAAACGCTGCGTCGCGTCTTCAAGCTCCGCTCCGCACCCCTGGCACCGCGCGACGACCTGTCCCCCTGACGGCACGATCCTCTGAGGGAGAACCTCGGCCAGGCGCGTCCAGGTCGTCGGTGAGTGCCGTCCCGTTCTCACGTGCCGAGCCGGAGCGAGCGCCAGAGGCCGCGCTGAGCGACGATCGCCAGCGCGGCGCCGGCGCACCCGATCAGGAACATCCCGAGCATGCCGGCGTGGGTGGAGACCAAGATCCAGACCGCGGCGCCGCCCACGACACTGCCGACGAGCCCGATGGACATATCGGTGATGAATCCGTAGCTTCCCGCGCGTGAGAGCGCTTCGGCCATCCACCCGGCCGCGAGCCCGGCGAGAATCAGCATCGGACCCATTTGCGCGATGTGCTCAGTCATACACGCGTTTCCCCGTCCGATCCGGTCCTACCGGGGGACGACGTCGAGGTGCGCTCTTGGTGCTCCAGGGGCTTCTGGTGCCCGGCGATCAGTTGATTCCAGCGCTCACGCCGTTCAGCCGCGTCTACCTTGAGCTGGTCAGTGCGGTGAAACCGCGCCAGCGTGCGCTGGTGAAAACGCGACACCTGAGAGAACAGGGCTCGTATCATGGCCAACCTCATCGAGGCAGCAGTCGCGTGCGCCCCGTATCGTTCCCACCGTGGCGATCCCGCGCTGCCGGTCGAGGTCGCCAGGGTGGGATGTCGATTCGCTCGACGGTTACTTCTCCTCGCATCGCTCAGCGGGACTCGGCAACGCGACATCAAGCTTTGGTGTCCAGGTTCCCG
>JBKOZA010000265.1:0-5926 GCA_046725675.1 Candidatus Methylomirabilota bacterium | reverse complement strand
CGGCGCCTCACGCAGGGCCGCATCGACCAGCGCGTCCATCATCCAGCGCACCACCGCCTCCGTCTCGCGATCGGTCGCTCTGCAGATGTCCTTGAGGATGATCATCGGTTCGATGCCATAGACGACCGCCAGCGCCTTCAGCAGGCGTCCGTACGTACGCGGCTTCAGACTCCGTCTCAGGGGCTGAAGGGTGGTGGCGAGAATTTCGGTCCGCTGCCCGCGGCGGAAGGGCTCCTCCTCGAGCAGCCCCGCGGCCTCCAGCGACTGGTGCTCGAGCGCCAGCTGAAGCGCGGCGCGCATGTGCGGCTCGTACTCGGCGAAGCGCGAATAGGTTCGGTCGAGCAGCTCGTGGAGTCGCTGCTTAGCGTCGCCGTGCTGGGGCACTGCGCGTCTCACCGGCCCCAGCGCCTCGGCGATCACCGCGCTCACGAGCTTCGAGCGCGAGGGAAAGTACCGGTACGCGGTGGCGCGGGACACCCCGGCACTCTGAGCCACCTCGGCCACCGAAGGGATGCCCCCGCGGCGCACCAGCCGGACGGCCTCGGCGAGCAGGCGGCGGAACACCCGTCCGCGGTGGCCGGAGCCGAGATCGGGAAGAGCGTAGAAGGGTCTGGCGCCTTTCTTCACTCGGGGGTAGTATGGCGCACCTTTTTGAGACGTGTGTCTCAATCAATCGGGCCCGTGCCGCGCCGCGGCAGACGGGAGGTGGGAGTGCTCGTCGAGCGCATGGCCGTCGAGACCGAGGGCGAGGGCGACCCGGTGCTGATGATCCACGGCCTCGGCGGGACCTCCAATACCTTCACGCCGGTGCTGGCGGCGTTCGCGCGTCACCGGACCATTCGATTCGACCTTCCCGGATCGGGACGCTCCCACCGGGTTGAAGCTCCCCTGTCGCTGACCCTCTTCGTCGAGAAGGCGCGCCTGGTCATGCAGCGATCGGGGCTCGAGCGGGCGCACGTCGTCGCGCACTCGATGGGCACGATCATCGCCACGCATCTCGCCGCCTCGGAGCCGGCATGCGTGGCAAGCCTGGCGCTCTTCGGCCCGCTGCTAGCGCCGCCCGATCCCGCCCGGGCCGCCATCCGGGCGCGCGCTGCCCAGGCGCGCGAGGGCGACATGCAACCCATCGCCGACGCCCTGGTTCGCGCCAGCCTCTCGACCGAGACGAGAACGCGGAGGCCTGCGGCCGTCGCCTTCGTCCGCGAGTCGCTGATGCGCCAGGATCCCGAGGGCTATGCGCGCAGCTGCGAGGCGCTGGCCCAGATGGGGCCCGCCGACACGTCCAGGATCGAATGCCCGACGTTGCTCGTCACCGGCGACGAGGACGTCGTGGCCCCGCCCCAGGCGGTGCGCATGATGGGCGAGCGTATCGCGGGGAGCCGGGTCGAAGTGTTGCGCGGGTGCGGGCACTGGACGCCGGTGGAGAAGCCTGAGGAATGCATCGGTTTGCTGAAGCGATTCCTACTCGAAAGGAGACCGACATGGCGAACGTCCTCTTCACGAACGTCCGCATCATCGACGCCACCGGTGCTCAGCCCTATACGGGCGAGGTCCTGATCCAGGGCAATCGCATCGCCCGCGTAGGCCGCGGCTCCCGGAGCCTCCCCACGACCGGGGTGACGGTGATCGACGGCGCCGGCGCGACGCTGATGCCGGGCATGTGCGAGGCCCACACCCACTTCGGCTGGACCAACTCCAAGACGCTGGACGCCATCCAGAAGATGCCGCACGAGGAGCACACGCTGTGGGCGGCGCAGGTGGCCAAGCTCTACCTCGACCACGGCTGGACGTCCTGCGTCGGCGCGGCGACGCCCAAGCCGCGGCTCGACTGCGTGATCCGCGACGCCATCAATTCGGGACAGATCCCGGGACCGCGCTACCTGGCGGCCAGCCAGGAGATCACGGTGACCGGTTCGCTCGGCGACGACATGCTGCCGCACCTGCCGTTCCCGGAGATGTCCTTCGGCTGCGTGGTGGACGGTGCCGACGGCATGCGGAAGGCGGTGCGCATGTTCCTCAAGTACGGCGTGGACCAGGTGAAACTCAACCTGTCCGGCGACAATCTCGTCCCCGGCGCGGACGCCCGCACGAGCTGGATGAGCGACGAGGAAGTGGCGGTCGCCGCCCACGAGGTGAAGGTGCGCGGCCGGCGCCTCGCCTCGCACGCGCGGTCCAGCGAGTCGGTGAAGCAGAGCATGCGCCACGGCGTCGAGGTCATCTACCACGCCAGCTTCGCCGATGAGGAAGCGCTGGACATGATGGAAGCGCAGAAGAACCGGATCTTCGTCGCGCCCGGCCTCTCGGTCATCATCCGCCTGCTCTACGAGGGCGAGGTCGTCGGCGTCACGAACGACATCGCGAAGCGCATGGGGTACGAGCTCGAGCTCGAGGCGGCGGTGAACAGCATGAAGTCGATGCTCAAGCGCGGCATTCGCGTCCTGCCCGGCGGCGACTACGGCTTCGCCTGGGCACCGCACGGGGAGAACGCCAAGGACCTCGAGTACTTCGTCAAGTACCTCAACATGACGCCCATGGAGACCCTGATCTCGGCCACGCGCTGGGGAGGGCAGATCATGATGCGCAAGGACCTCGGCGAGATCCGCGAGGGCTGGCTCGCCGACCTGCTGCTCGTCGACGGTGACCCGCTCGCGAACATCTCGATCCTGCAAGACAAGTCCAAGCTGCTCGCGATCATGAAGGACGGCGAATTCGCCAAGCCGCCCGAGATCCGCTCCGCCCGGAGCCGCTTCGTCGCATGACGCGGTTCTGGAAAGCGTTCTGGACGCTCCTGATCGGCGTGCCTCTCTTCGCCTTCACGGCCTGGGGCCTCCAGGACAACCCGCGTCTGTTCGTCGTCACCTTGCTCAACGGCCTCACCCTCGCCTCGTTGTACTTCATCGTGGCGAGCGGCTTCACCCTGGTGTTCGGGCTCATGCGCAACGTCAATCTCGCGCACGGCTCGCTCTACCTGCTCGGCGGCTATCTCGGATTCTTCACCGCGCAGTTCACCGGCTCCTGGCTGCTCGCGCTCGCCGCCGGCTTTGCCGCCGCGGCGCTGGTCGGCCTCGCCATGCAGGTGTCGATCTTCCGCTTCATGCCCGGCCAGGACCTGAGGCAGACTCTCGTCACCATCGGCCTGTCCATCGTGATCGCCGACCTCCTGATGTGGGCGATCGGCGCGCAGGTGCACCAGATGTCGCCCCCGGCGTCGCTCGACGGGCCGCTGCGGGGCCTCCCCGTGATCCGCGCCTACTCCACCTACCGGCTGTCGCTGCTGCCGATCGGCGTCGCCATCGGCGTGGCGCTGTGGCTGTTCCTGAACCGGACGCGCGTCGGCATGATGATCCGTGCCGGCGTCGACGACCGCGCGATGCTGGCAGCCGCCGGCGTCAACGTCAACCTCGTGTTCGCGACGACCTTCGCGATCGGCGCCGGGCTCGCCGGTCTCGGCGGTGTGATCGGGGCGGTCGAGCTGTCGATGGTGCCCGGCGAGGACACGCGGCTGCTGCTCGCCTCGCTCGTCGTGGTGATCGTGGGCGGGATGGGCAGCGTCGTGGGGGCGGCCATCGGCGCGGCCATTTTCGGCCTCGCGGAGACGTATGGCCTCGCCTACGCGCCGACCTACAGCGTGGTGTTCACCTTCGTGATCCTGGTCCTCGTGCTCGCCTTCCGCCCGCGCGGCATCCTGGGGCGGCCAGCATGAGCCCGGCGAACTGGCGCGGGGCGATGAACGTCCAGACGCCCCGCCCCGTCGCACGCGCGAGTGGGCGGGCCGGCGTCGCGCAGGAGCGGCGGCGGTTCACGAACCCGGTCCGCCCGCGGCACGTCGTCGTCCTCGCCTTCCTGGTCGCCTACCCCTGGCTGGCGACGCCGTTCTTCACCTTCCAGATCGGCGCGCAGGCGCTGGCGCTCGGACTGATCGCCCTGTCGCTCACGTTCCTCGCCGGCTCCGGCGGCATGATCTCGCTCGCGCAGATGACGGTGGCCGGCCTCGCCGGCTACATGGTGGCGATCTTCGGCACGGCCGCGACCGACGGTGTCAGTCTGGGTTGGCCATGGTGGCTGGCGGTCCTGCTTGGGATCGTCATCGCGGTCGTGGCCGCCACCTTCATCGGCTGGCTCTCCGTCCGCACCGAGGGGATCTACACGATCATGATCACGCTCGCCATCGGCGTCGCCTTCTATTACCTGGCGCTGCAGAACTACGCCGTCTTCAACGGGTTCCAGGGGATGCAGAAGGTCTTCCCGCCGACGCTCGCCGGTGTCTACTGGCGTGACCCCACGCCCTTCTACTACCTGGCGCTGGCCTGCGCGCTGGCCGGATACCTCTTCGTGGTGTATGTGCTGCGCACGCCCTTCGGGATCGCCCTGCAAGGCATCCGCGACAACCCGCGCCGCATGCACGCCCTCGGCTTCAACGTAATTGCTCATCGCGTCGCGGCCTACGCGGTCGCCGGCGCCCTCGCCGCCGTGGGTGGGGTGCTGTTCACCTGGTACAACGGGCTGGTGACGCCGGGCTCGGTGGGCACTGGCTGGCTCATCAACATCCTCGTCATCGCGGTGCTCGGTGGCTTGCGTCATCCGGTCGGCGCGTTTCTCGGCTCGATCGTCTTCGTGCTGCTGCAGAACTTCGCCATCGACGTCATCGACCGCGAGCGCTTCAATCTGGTGATCGGTGTCGTGTTCCTCGTGATCGTCCTGTTCTCGCGCGACGGCCTGCTCGGCTGGTGGGCGGCCCTGAGCGCCCGGATGTCAACTCAAAGAGGAGGGAATCCATGGACAGCCGCAAGAAGACGCTCGTACGCGCGCTCATCGCCGTCGCCGTCCTCGCCGTCCTGAGCGGGGGCGCCCTCGCGCAAGCGCCCCCGGTCAAGATCGGCCTGCTCGCCACGCTCGAGGGGCCGTTCGCGGCGGGCGGTCAGGACGGCATGCGCGGCGCCGAGCTCGCCGTTCGGCAGCGGAACGGCGTGGTCGCGGGCCGCAAGATCGAGATCATCAAGGCCTCGTCCGACGCCAAGCCCGACGTGGCCGTGAACGCGACCCGCAAGCTCGTCGAGCAGGACAAGGTCGACATCATGGTGGGCCCGCTGTCGGGCTCCGAGGGCATCGCGGTGAAGGAGTACTCCAAGACCCAACCCAACATCACGTTCATCAACGGCTCCTCGGGGGCCCAGGCCACGACGCTGGTCAATCCGTCGCCGAACTTCTTCCGCTTCAACACCGACGGCGGTCAGTGGATGGTGGGCCTCGGCAAGGCCGCGCTCGACAAGGGCTACAAGCGCGTGATGGTGATCGCGGAGGACTACGCCTTCCCGTACTCGCAGGTGCAGGGCTTCATGACGGAGTACTGCAAGCTGGGCGGCAAGGTGCCGGTCAAGGCGTGGGTACCCCTCGGCGGCAAGGACTACTCCTCGGTGATCGCGCGCATCCCCAAGGACGTGGACGCGCTGGTGGTGGTGCTGGGCGGCGCCGACGCGGTGAACTTCCTGAACCAGTACGAGCAGGCCGGCGGTGACAAGCCGCTCGTCGGCGGCTCCATCACCGTCAGCCAGGACATCCTCAACTACAAGGGCAAGCGGCGCGACTCGCTGGTCGGCACCATCGCCGGCGCGCCGATCGCCGACGCCTACGACGCGCCAGAGTGGAAGGCCTTCGTCGCCGACTACAAGAAGAACTTCCCCGACGGCTACCCGAGCCCGTCGCTGTTCGCGCTGGTCTACTACCTCAACATGAAGGCCACCCTCGACGGCCTGGACGCGGTGAAGGGCGACCTCTCGGACGGCCAGAAGAAGTACCGCGACGCGCTCACCAAGCTGGTGCTCAAGTCGCCGGTCGGGGACGTCAAGCTCGACGCGAACCGCCAGGCGATCGGCACGACCTTCGTGACGGAGGTGGTGAAGGATTCGCAAGGCAACCTGTACAACCG
>JBKOZA010000264.1:0-2402 GCA_046725675.1 Candidatus Methylomirabilota bacterium | reverse complement strand
AATGATCGCCATTGGCTTATGAGCTTGGATCGGATGCGGATTTTGCTCGTGGAGGACGCTCCTGACATCCGGGAGGTCTTCACCGTCCTGCTTCGCATAGAGGGGGCCGACGTGATCGCGACCGGCAGCGGCCGGGAGGCGGCCGACCTGGCAAACCGGCGAGATTTCGACGTCGTGCTCAGCGATCTGGGGCTGCCCGACCTCCCGGGCGATGTGCTGATTCGCCAGATCCTGTCCACCGCCCGGCGGCGCACCCGTGTCATCGTGGTGACAGGTTACGGCGAGCCCTACCTGACGCGGGCGCGCCAGGCCGGGGCGGAAGTCGTCTTTACAAAGCCGGTGGAGTGGACCCGGATCCTGAACGCCCTCGAGCGACCCGGCCTGGCGGCGTCCGCCTGACCGCCCGGGCCCCCAAACCGCCCGCAGCCACTATGCAATAATGCCGGGCGATGCGCCCGGTGATCAGCCTCATCGTCCTCACCCCCCTGGGCATAGGGTTCGCTGGCGCCGCGTATCCATATCTAGAGGATTCCGCCCTGCACGTCTTCCAGCCGGCGTAGTGCCGTGGCGTTCACCGACCTGCGCGAGTTCGTCGCGCGCCTGGAGACCCTCGGTCGCCTCCGCCGGGTCGATGTCCCGGTCTCGTGGGACCTGGAGATCACCGAGATCGTCGATCGCGTCTCGAAAGCGTCCGGCGAGGCCAACGTCGCGCTGCTCTTCGAGCGCGTCGAGGGTGCCGGGATGCCGGTGCTGGTCAACGCGTTCGGCTCCGAGCAGCGCATCGCGCTGGCGCTCGGCGTGGACCGGCTGGACGAGCTGGGCGAACGCGTGGCCAAGCTGCTCGACGCGCGGATGCCCGGCAGCTTCGGCGAGCGGCTGCGCAAGCTCGGCACGCTGATCGACGTCGCCCGTGCCGCGCCACGGCGGGTGGACACGGCTCCCTGCCAGGAGGTCGTGGAGACGGCGGCGCCCTCGCTGGCCGAGTTTCCCATCCTCAGATGCTGGCCGGGCGACGGCGGCCGCTACATCACGCTCCCCGCCGTGTTCACGCGTGATCCGGTCACCGGCGGCCGCAACGTCGGCATGTACCGGCTGCAAGTATTCGACGACCGGACGCTCGGGATGCACTGGCAAACCCACAAGGGGGGCGCCGAGCACGAGCACCGCGCGACGTCCCGGATGCCGGTGGCCATCGCGCTGGGCGGCGATCCCGCGCTGATCTACGCGGCGTCGGCGCCGCTGCCGCCGGGCATCGACGAGGTCGTCTTCGCCGGCTGGATACGCGGCGGAGGGATCGACCTGGTGCGCTGCCGCACCAACGACCTCGAGGTCCCGGCCCAGGCGGAGATCGTGCTGGAGGGCTGGGTCGATCCGCGGGAGCGCAGGCTCGAGGGCCCGTTCGGCGACCACACGGGCTACTACTCGCTGGCCCGCGAGTATCCAGTGTTCCACCTCACCGCGGTCACCCGGCGCGCGCGTCCGATCTACCCCACGACGATCGTCGGCCGGCCTCCCCAGGAGGACTACTGGCTAGGCAAGGCCACCGAACGCCTGTTCCTGCCGATCATGCGGCTCATGCTGCCCGAGATCGTCGATGTCAACATGCCGGCCGAGGGCGTGTTCCACAACCTGGTGATCGTGTCCATCCGCAAGCGCTACCCGGGCCAGGCCCGCAAGGTGATGCACGCGCTGTGGGGCATGGGGCTCATGATGCTCGCCAAGACGATCGTGGTCGTGAGCGAGCACGTCAACGTCCACGACCTCTCCGAGGTGGCGTGGCGGGCCACCGGGAACATCGACCCCCGACGGGACCTGGTGGTCATCGAGGGGCCGATGGACGACCTCGACCACGCCGCCCTCCGGCACCGCTTCGGTGGCAAGCTCGGCGTGGACGCGACGGAAAAGGGGCCGCTCGACGACGTCGTCCAGGCGTGGCCCGACGAGATCCGCATGACCGAGGAGGTGCGCGAGCGCGTCACCCGCCGCTGGAAGGATTTCGGGCTCTGAGCAAGCTGCGCCACCTGCTCGACGCCATCAAGTTCGAGCACACGGTCTTCGCGCTGCCCTTCGCCTACATCGCCATGATGCTGGCCGCGGGGGGCTGGCCGGGCGTCTGGACGGTCGGCTGGATCACCGCGGCGATGGTCGGCGCCCGCACGTGTGCGATGGCCAGCAACCGTGTCATCGACCGGTGGATCGACGCGCGCAATCCGCGCACGGCCGGGCGGCACCTGCCCCGTGGCCTGCTCGGTGTGTGGGAATTGCGCCTGCTGGCCGTCGCCGGAGCCGCGCTGATGCTGCTGGCCGCGGCGATGCTGAACCCGCTGTGCCTGGCCCTGGCTCCGCTCGCGCTCGTCTTCCTGGTCGGCTACTCCTACACCAAGCGCTTCACGTGGGCGTCG
>JBKOZA010000263.1:0-3222 GCA_046725675.1 Candidatus Methylomirabilota bacterium | reverse complement strand
CATCCGCCACAGCAGCGAGATCGAATCGTGCAGATCCCCGGCGATCGCCGAGGGCGTCCGCTCGAACGCCCGCCGCGAGATCGCCGCCACCCGCCCGTAATCGCCGCGGGCGAAGTGCAGCAAGGCCAGGTGCCACACCAGGTGATTGCGGAACCAGTTCAGGCCGCGGCACGGATGGATGGCGGGCGGCAGTCGCGTGACGCCGGTCTCGAACTCGGCCGACTCGTAGAGCGCGTGGGCCAGCGCGTGCACCGCCCACGCGTCCGACGGGTTGAGCGCCAGGGCGGCGTCGGCGGTGCGCACGGCCTCCGAGCAGCGGCCGGCCTCCTCCAGCGCGAAGGCGTGCATGCCGAGCAGGAAGGAGTTGCCGGGATAGCGCGGCACCAGCGCCGTCGTGGCGTCGAGCATCTCGGGAAAGCGGCCCAGCCAGAAGAGCACGTAGTACAGCCGTTGCGCGATCATCGCATCGCGCGGGAAGGCCTCCAGGTGCTGGTGCATCGCGGCGAGCGCCTCGTCCACCCGACCGCTCGTCCACAGCGCGATGGCCTCGACGTGGCTGCGCTCGCGCGCCGACTGACCGGTCACCGCCGCCCGAGCGGCGTCGATCGTCTGCTTCGTCTCGGGGAAGCGCTCCTCCAGGAACAGGCAGACGGCGGCGCCGGCGTGGGCCAGCGCGAGACCGGGATCCTGCGCGGCCGCCGCCCGGAAGAGCGGCAGGGCGTCGGCCTGCCAGCCGAGCAGCGAGAGCACGGCGTGGTCGTAGGTGGCGAGGGCGTCGGGCGAGGCGGTGGTGACGGCGAGGCCGTAGGCGTCCTCTGGCATGGCAGCATGCTAGCAGAGGCCGTCCAGCACGGCGGCGAGGAAGTCGATGGCGCGGCGCTCGGCCCATGACCTCGCGCGCCACGGCCAGCCCTGCACGAAGCCCACGTGGCCACCGATCGATACGAACTCGGCGCGCACGGCCGGCGGGAGCGTCCGCGGATCGGGCAGGCTGGACTCCGGGACGAAGGGGTCGTCGAGCGCGTTCAGCAGCAGCGTCGGCCGGCGTATGGCGGCCAGGTACGGGCCGCTGCTGGCCTGCCGCCAGTAGTCCATTTCGTCGGCAAAGCCGTGCAGCGGCGCCGTCACCGCGCGGTCGTAGGCGGCGAACGTCCGCGCGCGCAGCGCCGCCCGGACGTCGACGAAGTCCGGGTGGGCCCGGGCCTTGGCCCGCGTCTTCCGATGAAACGAGCGCATGAAGCTGGCGGTGTAGAGCAGCCTGCGCAGGCCGCGGTCCATCACCCGGGCGCAGGCGCCGAGATCGAAGGGCACCGAGATCGCCACCGCGCCCGCGATCGGCGCGGGCGCGGCCTCGCCCTGCTCGCCCAGCCACTTGAGCAGCACGTTGCCGCCGATCGAGATCCCCACCGCGCCGACCCGCAGGCCCGGCTGGCGGTCGGCCAGGACGCGCAGGACGTGGTCGAGGTCGGCGGTGTCGCCGGAATGGTAGAAGCGGGGAAGGCGGTTCAGCTCACCGCTGCACGAGCGGAAGTAGAGCACGCCGGCCCGCCAGCCGCGGGCCGCCGCCAGCTCGAAGAGCCCGCCGATGTAGCGGGAGCGCGCGCTGCCCTCGAGGCCGTGGAGCACCAGGAGAACCGGCGCGTCCGGGCGGCCGGGACCGAGCTGCCAGTCGACGTCGACGAAGTCGCCGTCGGGAGTGTCGAAGCGCTCGCGGGTCACCGCCCCGAGGCGCTGCCGCCTCGCCACCGTCCAGAGCGTCTGGAGGTGGCGATTGCGGCACCACCACGGGGGCTCGTAAGCGTCCGGCGCTATTCCTGGCCGGTCAGGAGCAGCTTCACGACCTCGGGAACGATCTCGCGCGCGCGTCGGTCCAGCTCCGCCTCAGAGAGGTTCGCGATCGGGTGCGGCATGGCGAGGAACCGGTAGTGGGGCTGGCCCCACTGCTCGGCCATCGCCCGACCGGTGGCCTGGAACACGTCGGTGATGATGGAAGCCGAGGGCACGCCGTGCTTTTCCAGCAGGATTCCGTCGAGCACACTGCCCGACGAGCACGACCCTCAATCGCCGATGCCGGCGACCATGACGTCCGCCGACTTCTTGACCTCCTCGATGATTTCGGCGTGGGCCGGCACGCTGGCGTTGTGCTTGTTGTACATGCGCCATTCGGCCACGCCGTACTCGGCCTTCAAGAGGTCGCCGATGCGGGCCAGCAGGCGATCGGAGTTGTACTTCGTGTTCTGGATCAGCGCGACGCGCTTGCCCTCCAGCGCCGTCGGCCGCGGCGAATACGCGATCGTCTGCGTCGCCGCCTCCGTGGTCGGGTCGAGGATCTCGATCATCGCTTGACCTCCTTGCTGACTGCCTGCGAGGACCTGGCACTACCCCAGCCCGGGATGTAACACGAGAAGGCGCCGGCCCGGCCGCCGGCCGCCACCACCATGATGTCGTCGGGGGAGGCGACCAGCGGACGCATCTTCTGCTCGTCGCCCTCGGCGATCTCGCCGGCCATGCGCTGGGTCCGCTTGAGGTGCGCGTGCGAGTTGTGGGTCTTCTCGAACAGGAACTGGCGGATGCGCTTCTTGTCCCAGCCGTCGCGGGCGATCGTCTGCATGTGCTCGCCGGCCAGCACCACCACGTACGTCGACTGCCCCATCACCGTGCCGGAGATACGCATGTCGTCGGCGCACGTCGTCAGCACGCCCTCGGCGGTGGGCGAGAGTTGGTTGTAGAACTGGTGCGGCGCGTCCGACGCGATCACGGTCACCGCGCTCTGCTCGGGCCGGAAGCCGCGCTCCACGTGCAGCGGCGTCCACGGGCTGTCGGCCTCGTTCTCGGCGATCACGTAGGAGAGCTTGCCGGGATGGCCGAGCGTCCCGCGGTCCAGCAGCCCGGGCAGCGAGCCGCAGACGTTGCGCATCACCAGGCGCACGGCGCGGCCGATGGTGAGGTTGGCGCGCCAGCCGGGCCCGAACAGATTGTCCCCCGCGTTGACGTCCAGCTCGCGGGCGATCGGCCCGTTGACGATCATGTGCACGGCGGCGCCGCCGGTGGACGTGCCCGGCCCGTGGTAGCTCCAGCGCGGATCGGCGATGCCCTCGACGGCGGCCATCACCACCGGCATGTACTCCGGCCGGCACCCCGCCATGACGGCGTTGATCGCCACCTTCTCGGCCGTGATCGACACGGCGCGATGGGCCACGAAGCCCACCTGCTGGCCCGGCG
>JBKOZA010000262.1:0-3946 GCA_046725675.1 Candidatus Methylomirabilota bacterium | reverse complement strand
GACCTGGTCGGCCTGGACCGCCGGCGCCGGCCTGGGACCTGCGCCATTCATCCCCCTGCCTGCCGTCGACGGGGTCGACGCAGACATCGACGTCTTTCGCGCCAGAGCGCCGGTGGAGTCGGCCAGGCTGAGACTGCGCCTTCGTGGCCCCGAGGCTGCGGCGGTGCTCGCGATGCCCTGGATGCTCGCCTTGTCGGCCTCCGACACCTCCCCGGTCCGAGGCGAGGTGCACGACGAGCCCGACGTACGGCTTCAGGTGCCCGCTCACAGCCAGATGGACGCCGACCCGGCTATCGCCCGCCGGATCTGCTCGCCGACGTGTGTGGCGATGGTGCTCGACTTCTGGCGACGCCCGGTGAGGCTCGACACGCTCGCCGCGGACATGTTCAACCCGGCCACCGATCTCTACGGCGTATGGCCGGCTGCGATCGTGACGGCGAGCCGTCGGGGGCTGGCCGGCTACGTCTTGCGGTTTCCCGACTGGGCCTCCGCGGCGTGGTGCCTGCGGCGCGGCCTGCCGATCATCGCCTCGGTTCGCTACGCCGGCGGAGAGCTGACCGGCGCCGCGGTGCCTCAGACCGCGGGGCACCTGCTCACCCTCACCGGCTGGCAGGGCGACGAGGTGTTGGTGAACGATCCGGGCGCGGCGGGCGCCGCATCGGTCGCGCGCAGGTACCGCCTCGACGAGCTCGCGCGGGTATGGCTCGAGCGCACCGGGGTAGGCTACGTGATCTTCCCGCTCCCGACGGAGCGGTTCAGAGGTGGCTGATGTGCTCCTGAGGCGGCGCCTCGCGGCGCAGCCGGCGGTCGATGATGTGCCGGGCGATGTTGCGGCCGCCCAGCCCGAATGCCAGCGCCAGCGCGAACACGACACCGCCGAAGGTGATCCCGAACGCCACCAGCACCATCTCCTTGCCGATGCCGAGATGGGTGAGCGCGGTCCCAGCGGCGAAGAGCAAGACGCTCCAGTGCACTCCCCGGGCGAGCAGGCGGGCCTCCGGCAGCCTCGCGTTGACTGCGGCGATGAGCACCCCCTGGCTCAGGAAGTTGGCCACGAGCCAGCCCACCAGCATGATCAGCGCGGCGGCGAACAGCGGTGGCAGGAACGCGACCAGCAGGGCCGTGGCGCCGGGGGCCCCGGGCAGCGCCAGCGCGTCCACGCCGACGCTCGCGAAGAGGATGAAAATCGCCCAGAAGCAGACCAGGCCCAGCACCTCGGACGGCACGCGCAGGATGCCCGCGCGGCGCAGGGACGGGGCGACCCCCCAGCGCTCCAGCAGCAGGTCCACGCCGAGAGCGCGTGTGATCCTCGAGACGGCGACCCGAGCCAGCCATCCGAGCACGAAGCCCACGATCAGGAGCGAGACCAGTACGAGCAGGCCGGGAATGATCGCCAGCAGCCGCTCGCGGACCTGGAGCAGCCCCGACCACACGTCCCCTGGCCAACGGTCGTCCATAGCGGTTCCGTAAAGACCTTACACCCGGTAGAATGCGGCGCAATGCGTAGGATGATCGGCCGGATCCTGACCGGTGCCGCCCTGTTCGCCGCAGGCTGCGCCACCGACGAGCGACAGTGGCTCAAGCTGAACGAGAAATACACGACCGAGGAGTTCCGCCGGGACCACGAGGCCTGCAGCAAGTCCGGCAAGCTCGACGACGCCTGCATGCGCAGTCGTGGCTGGGTCGTCGTGAATCCCAGCGGCAAGGGCGAGACGCCCAAGGACCCCTACTCCCGCGACGTCGGCGTGCCGGCAAGAGGCCGGCCGGGGCAGATCTACTGACCCAGACGTCAGTCGAGCACGGTCACCGGCCAGCCGAGCGCGCTCGGTAGAGCTCGGGCCGCTCGACGTCGATGTAGCGCTGGGCGAGGTCGGTCGCCAGCGTGCGCACGCGGTCCGCGGCTCCGGGATCGCCGGTGAGCAGCGCCAGCCGCTCGGCGATCCGGATGCACTGCTCGACCATGACCCGGTCTCCCAGCGCGCCGAACGCCTCGGCGGCGTCGAGCACCCCCGAGAGCGAGCCCTGTCGGCGCGCGCGGAACAGCGCGGTCCAGTAGCTCTCGCGCGCTCGGGACTCGGCGGCCTTCTGAAATCCGGGAATCGTGGCGATGCGCATCGCCGCGGCCGCGACTTCCACGAGGCCGCGCCAGCCCGGCTGATCGAGCGCGGCGGAATACGCGTGACGCCAGGACAGGACCGCGGCGCTGGCGTTGCTGGCGCCGATGGCCACGTCCATGGCCTCCAGGTGGCACGTCCACGGGGCTTGGCTCAGCGCGGAATCGACGCTCATGGCTGATGCCCTCCAGTGAGGGGTGAATCACGGTGATCGTTCTCGACAGGCAAGCCCATCCAGCGCTCGGTGACCGAGCGCACCCGCGCGCGCTTGACCGGATCGGGGCCGGCTTGCTGCTCGGCGATCCGCAGCGCCTGCGCGAGGACATCACGGTCGCCCAGCTCGCCGAAGGCGGCAGCGGCACGTAGCGCGCCCTCGACGGAGTGCTCCCGGCGGGCGCGATAGAGCGCCGTGAGATACGCCTGACGAGCGCGCACGAGACTGTCGCGCGGTACCCCGCCGCGCGCCCCGAGGCGGCGCGCCGCGTCCCCGACGGCGATCATGCCTTCCCACTGCCCGCTGCGGATGGCGGCGGCATTCGCCTCCCGCCAAGCCCTCAGGGCGGCCGCAGCATCCCCACCCGACAGTGCGGCGTCGCTGCGATCCAGGGGCGCAGCCCATCCGTCCGGGGCGTCAGCGCTCGGCACTTCCGAAGCGAACATCTCCATCACGGCGATGCCGGCGACCAAGAGCCCGAGCATCAGGGCACCGAGTGTGACCAGCGGGGTGTACCAGCGCGTGGACCACCACTCCGCCATGACGAAACGCTCACCTCCAGTCAGGGAAAGCACGGAGCGGTACCACAGCAAGTGAGGTACCAAGCCGGAAAGGCCAGAGAATCAACAGGTTGACTGGTGGTCAGCCGGCCCGGGAGAGTGGTGATGCTCAGATCTTGAACACCTGATCCGATCGCCCGGTGAGGTGAGGCGACTGCTCTACTTAGTCGTCGGATCCCTTTAGGAGCGTCCCTCCAGCGCCCGCCTGAGCTGGTCGAGGTGGTTGTCGTCGTGCCAGGCCATGAGCGTCAGGAACCCGTCGATCGTGATGCGACCCCGTACCGGATGCTGACCACCCTTGTCCCACTGGGCCGCCGTGAGCTTGCCGAAGGTTTCTAGCGTCTCCCCGCGACGCTTGCGGAACGCGGCGAGGGCCTCGGCGGCGTCGTTGCGCAAGTACTGCCGCTCCTCGGCCCAGCGATCGGGATTCGGACCTCCGAGCTTGGGATCGACCTCCATCGACAGGATCTGGTCGAACCTGCTGCCGAACGCCTCCTCGGTGTCGCGCAGGTGGCACACGACCTCCTTGGCCGCCCAGTTCTTGACGTCGGGCCGGCGGGAGAGGGCGGCGTCGGTCTGCCCCTTGATGGCGGCGGCGAGTTCGTCGGCGGTACGGGTAAGACGCAGGATGCGCTGTTCGCGCGGTTGCCGGGCGTATTCCTCCATCGTCGGCATCAGGGTTTGCCCTCCACGGCTCGGGTGAGCTGCTCGACATGGTTGTCGTCGTGCCAGGCCATCAGGGCGACCAGCATGTCGATGGTGAGCCGCCCGCGGGTCGGGTGCTCACCACCCCGCTGCCAGTCGGACGGCGACAGCGCAACGAGCATCTCCAGGGACTCGCCGCGGCGACGTCGGAAGTGGGCCAGGGCGGTGGCCGGGTCGTCGCGCAGGTACTGTCGCTCGGACGCCCACCGGTCCGTCGGGCCGGCGGCCGGCAGGACGGGCTCGTGCATGGCGAGGATGGCGGTGATGCGGTCGCCGAATAGCTCCTCGGTGTCGCGCAGATGGCTGATCACTTCCACGGGCGCCCAGGCGTCCTGCTGCGGACGGCGGGCGAG
>JBKOZA010000261.1:0-1941 GCA_046725675.1 Candidatus Methylomirabilota bacterium | reverse complement strand
GCCGGCGTGGGGCTCGGACAGGCACATGGTGCCGGAGAAGCGGCCGTCCAGCATCGACGGCAGGAAGCGCTTGCGGTCCTCGTCGAGCGCGAAGTGCTCGAGCAGGTCGGCGGCGCCGTGCGTCAGCCCGGGGTACATCTGAAACGCCGTGTTGGCGCCGCTCTGCAACTCCTGGAGCACCACGCCGATCGCGGCCGGCCCGCCGAAGCCGCCGCTCTCGGCCGGGATCGTGAAGGGCATCAAGCCCACCTCGGCCAGCCGTCGCCACGCGTCGCGAAAGCCGGGCGGGGTGACGACGCGCCCGTCCTCGAGGCGACAGCCCGTCCGGTCGCCACCGGCGTTGAGCGGGCCGCTCACCTCGGTGGCGAACCGGTGGGCTTGATCGATGACCGCGTCGCACTCCTCGCGCGACAGGTGGGCGAACCGCTCGAGCGCGAAGAGGCGCTCGGCGCCGAGATGATCCCAGAGGGTGAAGCGGATGGCGCGGAGGTCGGCCTTGTAGTGATCGGCGGGCGCCAGCGCCACGGCCGCGCCCCGGTCCTACTCGATCCCGGCGACAGCCAGGACGCGCCGCATCCGCGCGGCCGCGCGGTCGGGTTCGACGAGAAGCCCGGCCGCGTCCATGAGCCGGAACTGCTCACTGAGGTGCACCAGCGAGCGCGCGCTCTCCAGGCCGCCGACCATCCTGAAGTGGGACTGGTGGCCGTTGAGGTACGCGGCGAACACGACACCCGTCTTGTAGAAGCGCGTGGGATCGCCGAACACGTGGCGCGACAGCGTGAGCGTCGGCGCCAGAATCGTCTCGTAGGTCTGCCGATCGCCGCGGTCGAGGGCCTTGAGCGCCGCCGCCGCCGCCGGCGCGATGACATCGAAGATGCCGAGCAGCGCGTCGGAGTGCCGCTCGCCGTCACCGCGGATGGTCGTCGGGTAGTCGAAGTCGTCCCCGGTGTACATGCGGACGGTCGGCGGGAACCGGCGCCGCATCGCGATCTCGCGGGCCTGGTCGAGCAGGGAGATCTTCACGCCGTCGATCCTGGCCGCGTACTCGGCGACGATCGCCAGCAGCGTCTCGGTCTGGCGCTCGCGGTCGCGCGAGCCCCAGTAGCCGGCCAGCGCGGGATCGAACATCTCCCCCAGCCAGTGGATGATCACCGGCTCGCGTGCCTGGCTCAGGATGCGGCCGTAGACCTTCACGTAGTCGTGGGGGCTCTTGGCGCACGCCGCCAGCGCCCGGCTGGCCATGAGGATGATGCGGCCGCCGCAGCCCTCGATCCACGCGCACTGCTCCTCGTAGGCGGCCTCGACGTCGGCCAGCGTCACGCGCGGTCCCGGCTCCAGGTGGTCGGTGCCGGCACCCGACGCGAGCACCGCGCCCGGCACGGTCCTGGACTCGGCCACGGAGCGCTTGATCAGCTCCTTCGCCGCCGTCCAGTCGAAGCCCATCCCGCGCTGCGAGGTGTCCATGGCCTCGGCCACGGCCAGGCCGAGCGACCAGACGTGGTGGCGAAACCGCAGCGTCGCGTCCCAGTCGAGCGCGACCTCGAGCGTCGGATTGATCGGCGCCAGCGGATCGGTGACGACGTGCACCGCCGCCATGCCGATCCTGCTCTGGATGGGGCCGGCCGGCGCCACGACCGGTGACCGGCCGCTCAGCGAATAGGGCGCCAGCGTTCCATCAGCCCGTGGCAGCGTCAGCGTGGGGGGCATGCCGGCAGTGTAGCATTCTGGCCCGCTGAAGCGCCGGGAGCGGAGACACGACAGCCCCTCCGCCGGTCCCGGCGGAAGGGCTGCGCGCGATGCGTGGCGAGCTCAGCGGCTCAGAAGCGGTCGTCCGGCTCCCCGCCGAAGTCGTCCTGGTAGGAGTTGATCTCGGCGTCCATCTTCACTTCCACGAAATCCGGGGCTTCCCACGTCATCGCTCCTCACCTCCCGTGCTCGCGC
>JBKOZA010000260.1:0-4029 GCA_046725675.1 Candidatus Methylomirabilota bacterium | reverse complement strand
CGCGGACGAGCTGCTGCGGCGCTACTGCACGCTGGTCTACTCGGCGACCGGCAGCTTCCAGGAAACCGGACGCCGGCTCGGCCTCGATCGGCGCACCGTCAAGGAGAAGATCGACTCGGTCCTGCTGGCCGAGCTGCGCGGTGAGGGCTGATCAGCGATACGCGCTGGGCGGGACCGGCGTGCGGAACGGCGCCTGGGTGAGGTGTGCGCCGGGAGCGAAGAGCCGGAGCTGGTGTGGCGCCGGCGCCACGGCCAGGCGGCGGCCGCGCAGCGTCAGGTAGAACCCGGCCCGGACGGTATCGACGCCGAGGCGGCGCACGTCGCGCGCATCGCGCAGCAGCGTGTGGCGCCGTACCTGGATGAGCGTGCGCGCCGCGTGGGGTCCCACGCCCGGCACGCGCAGCAGCAGCTCCAGCGGCGCGCGCGTGAGCTCGAGCGGGAAGCGCTCGGGGTGGGCGAGCGCCCACGCCGTCTTCGGGTCGTGCTCCAGCGAGAGGTTGCCGTCGCTTTGGAACGCCAGCTCGTCGAACTCGAACCCATACTCGCGCAACAGATGCTCGGCCTGATAGAGCCGCGACTCGCGGGCGGCCGGCGTCGGCGGACGGTCCTCGAACGGCGTACCGACGACCGGCTGGAACGCGCTGAAGTGCGCGTGATGCAGCAACCGCCGCCGCTCCAGCCGGGCCACGAGGCCGAGGATCTCGCGGTCCAGCTCGCCGGCGGCCCCGACGACGAACTGCGTGGTGGTGGAGCCGCCGCGCCGCCCCTCCGCGCGCGCCTCGCGATAGAGTCGGCCGGCCAGCTCCAGCTTGGGCAGCAGATCGCCCGACAGGTCCTTTTCTCTGGCGAGCTCGCGGACCTGCGCGTCGGTCGCCCCCTCGAGGTTCACGGAAATCCGCGTGGCCAGCCGGGCCGCGGCCTCGACCTGAGCGGTCTCCGCTCCGGGCAGCAGCTTGACGTGGATATAGCCCTCGAAGCCTTCGCGCCGCCGCAGCACATCCAGCGTGGCCAGCATGCGGTCAGTGGCGCGCGTCGCTCGTCCAGGAACCCCGGACGTCAGGAACAGCCCCTGCGCGAGGCCTTTGCGGTTGACGTCCATGAACGTCGTCGCGACCTCCTCGGGGCTGACGGTGGCGCGCGGGACCTTGCCCCCGCAGTAGGTGGGGCAGTAACCGCACGACAGCGAGCAGGCGTTGGTCTGCATGACGCGCATGAGGTTGATCGACCCACCGCCGGGCAACCGGGCCTGCGCAATGCCCATCGAGGTCAGCGGCCGCCCCACCATTTGCACCGAGCCGCGATATCGCGGCATGCCCTGCTCGCGATCGGGGAGGGCCGCCTCCGTCAAGAGCTCCATCCGCCGTCTGAGGTCCACGGCGAAATGATACCAAACAAGAGTAGAGTAGTCTAGTCTGAGACCGAGACTGCGCCGATACCGACCAAGTGGCCGATATCACTGGCTGACATGCCGAGCTCTCCCAGCACCTCCCGGGTGTGCTGACCCAGGCGCGGCGCTGGCCGGCGCACCGCCGGGCGCGCGCCGGCGACGGCGAACGGGAAGCCGAGCATCCGGATGGTCCCGAGCCCGGGCTGCTCGAGCTCGCGCACCATCCCCATGTGGCGCACCTGCGCGTCCTCGAAGACCTGGTCGAACTCGTAGATCGGTCCGGCCGCGATGCCGGCGGCGAGCATGCGCTCGACCCACTCGGCGACCGGCCGCTTGGCCAGCGCCGCCTCCACCCGCGCCTTGAAGTCGGGATGGTGCGCGATCCGTGCCTCGTTGGTGGCGAAGCGGGGCTCGCTCATGAGCGCCTCGTCGCCCAGCGCGCGACAGAACTTCTCGTACTGGTCGGGGTTGAGAATGACGACGTTGATGAAGCCGTCGGCGGCCTCGAACGCCTCGGCGGGCGTCACGTTGGGATTGCGGTTGCCCACGCGCCGGGGGGCGACGCCGGTGGCGAAGTAGTGCGCGGAGGGATCGGGCAGCAGGGCGACGCTGGAGGCGAGCAGGCTCACGTCCAGGTGCTCACCTCGGCCCGTGCGCAAGCGCTGCACGAGCGCCGCGCACACGGCGCCGAAGGCGATGTAGGAGGCCGCCACGTCGGAGATCGAACCGCCGGGGCGTGTCGGCGGATCACCCGGCTGGCCGGTCAGCGCCATGAGCCCGCTCATGCCCATCGCGATCGTGTTGTAGCCGGGGCGCCTGGCGTAGGGACCGTCCTGGCCGAAGCCGCTCACCGAGGCGTAGACGACGGCCGGATTCGACGCGCTCAGGGAGGCGTAGCCGAGACCGAGGCGCTCGGCCACCCCGGGGACGAAGTTCTCGAGAACGACGTCGGCGCGGCGCGCCAGCTCGACGATGATCTTCAGCCCCTCGGGGTGCTGCAGGTCGACGGCGATCCCGCGCTTGTTGCGGTTGATCGTGGCGAAGCCCAGGCTCATGCCGTCCTTGCTGGTGCCGAGGTAGCGCATGTCGTCCCCGCGGCCCGGGCGCTCCACCTTGACGACGTCGGCGCCGAGGTCGGCCAGCATCGCGGCGCAGTAGGGACCGGCGATGACCCGGGAGAGGTCGAGGACGCGAATGCCCTCGAGCATCACGCGCGCTCCAGGAAGCCCTCGGTCATCGCGTTGACCTCGGGCAGGCCGGTCCGCGCGATCGCGTTGATGCGCGCCTTCATCTCGGCCAGCGGCCGGAAGGGCTTGCGCGCCATGAACTCCGCGTACTCGCGCGCGGTCTTGGCGAGGTCGACGCCGGGCACGACGCGATGAACCAGCCCCCACTGCCGCGCCTCCTCCGCCGAGTAGCGCCGGCAGTCCATGATGATCTCCTTGGCCCGGGCCGGTCCGACGAGTCGCACGAACCGCGTCGTCGACGCCACGCCCAGTGGGACACCGAGGTCGACCTCGGGGATCCAGAGCTGGGCCTCGGCCGCCGCGATCCGGAAGTCGCAGGCCAGGGTAAGCCCCCAGCCGCCACCGACGGCGTGGCCGTTGATGGCCGCGATCGTCGTCTGCTCCAGGTTCTCGAGCAGCGTGTTGGCGCGCTCGAAGAGCCGCCGGAACTGGCTCTTGCGCCCGGCGAACGCCTGTCGCTTCTCTTCGGGCGACATCGAGCTCTTGAGCCCGGCGTCGGCGCCCGCCGAGAACACCGGCGGCGCGCCGGTCACGATCACCACGCGCGTGGCCGCATCGTCGCGGAGCTCCGCGAAGGCTGCACCCAGCTCGGTGAGCATCGGGTCGCTCAGCGAGTTGCGGCGGTCGGGACGATTGAGGGTCACGGTCGCGATCAGTCCGTCGCGGTCGAGCAGGACGTTGTCACCCATGGCGGAGGGTGTATCACAATCTGCCTGGACAGGCACGCGCCCGGGTGATCGCGGGCCGGCCCCACTATCGGGCGCGCCACCGCGAGCGGATCGTGATCGCCGGCGTCAGTCGCGCGCTTTATGATAGAGGCCAACCATGACGATCGAGACGAGCGGCATCATCTGGCGGCCCACTCCCGAACACGTCGAGCGCTCCCGCCTCGGCCGGTTCATGAAGACCCAGGGCATCGCGACGCTCGAGCAGCTGCAGCAGCGGTCCGTCGCGGATCCCGAGTGGTACTGGGACGCGGTCGTGCGTGACCTCGGCGTGCGGTGGACGACGCCGTACAGCCGCGTGCTCGACGGATCGCGGGGCGTCCCCTGGCCACAGTGGTTCCCCGGGGGCCGCCTGAACTTCACCGACAACTGCATCGATCGTCACCTGGACGCCGGACGGGGCGGACAGCCGGCGATCGTCTGGGAGGGCGACGACGGACAGTCGCGCGCCCTCACGTACGCGGAGCTGGCCGCCGAGGTGAACCGCCTGGCCAACGCGCTGAGGGCGCTCGGGGTCGCGGAGGGCGATCGCGTGGGCGTCTTCTTGCCGATGTCGCCGGAGGCGGCGATCGCCACCCTGGCCGTCGTGAAGATCGGGGCCATCTACACGCCTTGCTTCTCCGGCTTCGGCGCCGGCGCCGTCGCCTCGCGTCTGTCGGACTGCGAGGCC
>JBKOZA010000259.1:0-3876 GCA_046725675.1 Candidatus Methylomirabilota bacterium | reverse complement strand
GGCGTCCCCTCCACGACGAGGCGGCGCCAGTTCGCGCCCTTCTCGCCGACGGTCACCTTGAGCGTGTGGCCGGACTTGGTCGGGATCGGCACGCCGCCGCTCTCGGTGATGACGTAGTCGCAGGTGACGGCATCGGCGTGGTGCTCGACGAGGTGACCGGCCCCGAGGAAGCCGCCGGCCTCCTCGTCGGCCACCGCCAGGTAGATCAGCGTGCCGCGCGGGCGCCAGCCGCCGGCGGCCAGGCGCCGGGTGGCGACCGCCATCGTCGAGGTGAGGTTCAGCATGTCGATGGCACCCCGGCCCCACACGATGCCGTCCACCAGCTCGGCGGCGAAGGGGTCGCGCTGCCAGCCCGATGGGTTCACGGGCACCACGTCGGTGTGGCCCATGAGCAGTAGCGTCGGCGCCTTGGGGTCGCGGCCCTCGATACGGGTGACGAGGCTGGTCCTTCCGGGCTCCGAGGTATAGCGCTCGCACGACAGCCCGGAGCCGGCGAAGTAGTCCTCGAGGGCCTCCACGCTCCGGGCCTCGTGGCCTGACGCGGCCTCGCCGGTGTTGACGCAGCCGTTGCGGATCAGCGTGCGGAGGAGCTCGGTGGCCTCCCTCTCGAGCGCGATGTCGTCTGGCATCTGGACGCCTCCCTGGCGCGAGGATGGTAGCATCGCGCCGTCGTGTCCGTCTCCGTCCCGGCCCTCGCCCTGATCAGCGCCTTGCTCTCGGCGATCGCGACGATTCTCATCCGTCACGGCCTGGTCAGCTACTCGGCCTACACCGGCTTCTGGATCAACCTGGTGGTGGGCACGGTCTGTCTCTGGCTCGGCGTGCTCTTCACGGGCGGTATGGGCAACCCGACCCCGCAGGCGCTGCTGCTCTTCGTGCTGGCCGGTTTGATCGGCACGGTGGCCGGACGGCTCCTGCGCTTCGTCAGCATCGAGGTCGTCGGGGCCTCGATCACCGCGGGATTCATGAACGTCACCCCGCTGGTGTCCTCGGCCCTGGCGATCGTGCTCTTGGGCGAGCGGCTCACCGGACCGATTGTCGCCGGGACGCTGGTCATCGTGCTCGGCTCCACGCTGCTGTCGACGGGCGGCCAGCGCCTGGGGCTGCGGCCCGGCCAGCTCCTGCTCCCGGCGCTGTCGGCCGCGTGCTTCGGCGTGGTCGCCATCCTGCGCAAGCTGGGGCTGAGCGGCATGGGCGCCGTCCCCGGCACCGCCGTCAACGTCACCACCGCCCTGGTGGCATTCACCGGGTTCCTCGTGGCGTCCGGCCAGGCCGGCGCGATGGCGTGCCGGGGCCGCAGCCTGGTCTACTTCGTGGTCGCCGGCGTCGCCGAGAACGTCTCGGTGTTCCTCGTCGTGGTGGCCCTCGGCATGGGCGCCGTGAGCGTGGTGGCGCCCCTGCAGAACGTGACGCCGATCTTCGTGCTCTTCCTCTCGGTCGTCTTCCTGCGAGGCCTCGAGGTCCTCAACGCGCGCGTGATCGCCGGCACCGCGCTCATCGTCGTCGGCGCCTGGCTCATCACCGCGCTCGGCCCCCGCTGAGCCGCGCGGCCCGTCCGCGCCCGGCCCCGAAGACCGACACCCGCCGAGATTGTCGCTGGCCGCCGGCCGGGGTTCGGGGGTACCATCCGACCCAGCAAAGGAGCTCGTTCATGGACCAGCCGACGCTGATCTCCGGCGACAACCACATCGACCTCACCTACTGCCCTCCGGACCTCTGGTCGTCGCAGGCGCCGGGCAAGTGGAAGCTGCTGGCCCCCCGCACCGAGGAGCTGGAAGACGGCCTGCACTGGTTCGTGGAGGCCGTGGACAAGGGCATGTGGAACGGCGTCGGCCCCGGCTTCCTGCCCTACACGCGCGGCAGCTTCGCCCACATCGACGAGATGCGTGACGTCGGCTTCGAGTGGGACTACCGGCCCGGCGCCCGGCCCCGGCCCACGACCCCCGAGCTGCGCCTGGCCGACCTGGACCGCGACGGGCTCGCCAAGGAAATCATCTACGGCTGCCTGATGATCAACGAGATGATCGCCGATCCCAACCTGCGCGCCTGGTGCGACCGCGTGTACAACGACTGGGCGGCCGACTTCGCCAGGAGGTCGGATCCCAACCGCGTCTTCCCACTCGCCATCGTCCCCAACAACGACCCCCAGGAGGCCGCCGCCGAGGTGCGGCGATGCGCGGCGATGGGGCTGCGGGGCGGCGATCTGGCGTTCAAGCGGATGAGCCTGCCGCTCTACCACCACGACTGGTACGCGCTGTGGGAGGCGGCCGCCGAGTGCCGGTTCCCGATCTCCTTTCACTCCACCGGGTTCAAGGCGCTGCGCGCCCCCGATACGCCACAGATGGAAAAGGACTACTTCACGCAGTACCGCCTCGTGCGGTCCGCCCTGTTCCAGCTCGACACCATGGAGGTGCTGGTGTCGCTGCTCGCCTCGGGGGCCTGCGAGAAGTATCCCGACTTCAACTTCGTGCTGGGCGAGTCGGGTGTGACGTGGCTGCCCTACGTCTTCGACCGGCTCGACACCGAGTACGAGGATCGCGCGCGCGCGCTGGGATTCAGGCTGAAGCCGAGCGATTATTTCCGGCGACAGGGTTTCGTGACGTATCAACAGGATCAGTATCTCGAACCAATCGTCCCGCTGATCGGCGAGGATAGTATTATCTGGGGCGCCGATTATCCGCACCCGGACTGCCTGTGGCCCAACTCCCACACGATCCTCGAGAAGAACCTCAGCGGTTTCTCCGACCGCGTGCGCCGCAAGATCACCCACGACAACGTGGCGCGGCTCTACAACCTGCGCTAGCCGAAAGGACCGTCATGACGATCGCGCTCGACATCCCGTCGCTCGAGAACAAGGTCTCGCCCGAGGAGTGGACGGTGCGCGTCGACCTGGCCGCCGCCTACCGGCTGGTGCACCGCTTCGGCTGGGAAGATCTCGTGTTCACGCACATCAGCGCGCGCGTGCCCGGGGCCGAGGAGCACTTCCTCATCAATCCCTACGGTCTCTTCTTCGACGAGATCACGGCGTCGAGCCTGGTGAAGGTCGACCTGCAGGGCACCACGGTGCAGGACACGCGCTTCCCGGTGAACCCGGCCGGGTTCGTCATTCACAGCGCGATCCACGCCGCCCGCCACGACGCCAAGTGCGTGCTGCACACCCACACGGTGAACGGCATCGGCGTTTCCGCCCAGCACGGCGGCCTGCTGCCGCTGTCTCAGCACTCGATGGCCGTGCTGGGCAGCCTCGGCTATCACGACTTCGAGGGGCCGGCGCTGCGCGACGACGAGAAGCCGCGCCTGGTCGCCGACCTCGGCCGTCACCACTATCTCATCCTCAAGAACCACGGTCTGCTGACGGTCGGCGAGACCGTGGCCGAGGCCTTCATCCGGATGTATTTCCTGGAGCGGTCGTGCGAGATCCAGGTGCGGGCGCAGGCAGGCGGCGGCGAGCTGACACACGTGAGCAAGGAAGTGCTGGACGCCTCGTACGCCGCGCTGCAGACGGATGGCTCCCCCCGGCGCAGCGCGGGCCTGCTGGTGTGGCCGGGTCTGCTGCGACGCCTCGACCGGATCGATCCGTCGTACCGGACCTAGACGCGGCGCCGGCCGCCGCCGCTTCAGGAGCGCTTGGTCGTCCAGTAAGGCCGGGCGCTCGGGAACACGGTCTGGCAGCGCGTTGCCTCGGGCGCGCCGTCGAGCGTGTCGGCCGCCGCTCGCCACACGGCGTAGTGCGGTGCCGCCCGGTGCTTCTCCAGCGCGGCCTCGTCCTCGTAGACCTCGTAGAAGTAGTAGACGTTGCCGTCCTTGGCGTCCTGCAGCACGTTGAAGCGGTAGCAGCCCGGCTCGTCCTTCTCGGAGCCGAGGGCGTCGACCTCG
>JBKOZA010000258.1:0-1474 GCA_046725675.1 Candidatus Methylomirabilota bacterium | reverse complement strand
GGCACCCTGCGGGTGTGGCACGCGGTCGTCATCCTGTTGATCCACGGCGCCGCCGGCGTGATCGGCGCACCGGCCACGCAGCTCATCATCCACGACATGGTCGGCGGCCCCCACCTGCTGAGCGCGGTCCGTCTCAACGCGAGCAGCCGCAATCTGGCCATCCTGCTGGGACCGGCCGTCGGGGGCGGCCTCCTGCTGCTGCTCGGACCGGCCTGGGGTCTGCTGGCCAACGTCGCTTTCTACCTGCCGTTCACGATCTTCCTCCTCCGGGTGCCCTACACGGGTCACGGCCATGCGGCGGGACAGCCGGCACGCGCGCGATCGGGGCTGACGGACGCCTGGCGCCTGCTTGCCCAGGTGCGGAGCGATCGACGGCTGGTGATGATGATCGCCCTCGGCGGCGTCACCTCCTTCTTCGTGGGCAACGCCTTCCAGGCCCAGATGCCGGAGTACGCGCACGACCTCGGCTCCGACGAGGCGGGGCTGTGGTACAGCATCCTGCTGGCCGGCAACGCGGCCGGCGCGATCCTGAGCACCCTGCTGCTGGAGACGATGAACGTCGCGCGGCCGAGCCCGCGCACGGCCATCGTGTGCGCCGGTCTGTGGGGCGTGACGATCGGCCTGTTCCCGTTCGCGACCGCCTACCCGGTCGCCGTCACGTTGCTGGTGCTGGCCGGCGTGTTCAACCTCGCCTTCTCGTCGATCGCCCAGACGCTAGTGCAGACGCTGGCCCCGCCCCGCGTGCGCGGCAGCGTGGTCGGCCTGTTCAACACCGCGATCCTGGGGCTGCGCGCCGGCAGCGGCCTCACCGTGGGCGTTCTCGGCGCCCTCATCAACGTCCACTGGTCGCTCGCCCTCAGCGCCGCCGCCGTGGTGCTCGTCGCGGCCTGCCTGTTCGTCGTCGACTGGCGTCAGGCCTAGCGGGGCTACTGCCGCCACATCGTCTTCGAGTCGTCGTCGATCGGATCCCTCCAAGGAAACGACGTCATCTGATTATCGTTCTCGGCGATCCACGGTCTGGCGAGCTCAAATGCCTTGTCGTCGGCCTCCTGTTCGGTTTCTTCTGCCGTGTCCGCCTGAATAGTGTGCTTCGTCATCTGCCCCAATAGGCGGCAGATGATCGTGCAACCAGGCAACCAGCCGTTTTCGACCTTCCTCGCCTGGAAGACGATGGTCGTGCGTTGGTAGAACATCGTTCTCGGAGGCGTTACTGTCAATTTGGTGACCTCTTCCTCAATCGGAACCTCTTCAAACGCGCTCCGTGTGATCCTCCCGACCGCAGTGCCGGTGAAGGGGCCCTATGCTCCAGACCTTGAAACCAGCAACCCCAAGGGCAATCACAACGTCGATCGCGCGACTCGACTCGACAGCGATAATCTCAGCATCTTCCGGCGGGACGGTCTCCGAATCGCCCCGCCGTAGTTGTCCCGTCGCACGTCGCTTCTGGCGGTCCCACTCGGCGCTCTTGGCGGCC
>JBKOZA010000257.1:0-2083 GCA_046725675.1 Candidatus Methylomirabilota bacterium | reverse complement strand
GGGCCGATCCCCATCAACACACAGCTCGACGCGGCGACGTTCGACCCCGACGCCATGCCGCTGGAGACGCTGGTCGAGCGCCAGCCCCTCCTGCAGTCGGCGACCGCGGCCGGGCTCGACGGGCTGCGCCTCGCGGTGGAGAGCGGGCAGCATTTCCTGCGGCTGCTCAGGCTCCAGGCGACTACCGGCGACTACGCGACGGCGTTCCGCACCCTGTACGCCGTGCCACCGCTGACGGAGAAGCAACGCGACGCTCTGGACCCCGAGACCATCGGGTACGCCGACCTCGTCGCCGGTCGTGCGCTGGATGGCCGCCGGTTGCGCACGGCGCTGGGGAACCCCGCGAGTCCGCGACTCGACCCAGCCCTGCAGATCGCACCCGGCGACAACGCGGAAGTCGGCGCCGCCTACCGGGCCTGGGTTTCCTGGTCCGACGGGCTGTTCTACGAGCCACCGCCGGGTGACACGACGTGGCAGCCGGACCGGATGGAGTACACCTTCTCGCTGTCGACCAGGCTGGGCGACGACCAGTTCGGCGAGCGCACCCTCACCGCCCGGCAGTACGCTGACGGCACGCTCGACTGGTACTCTTTCGATCTCAACGGCGACATCAACATGGGCACCGGCCGGGACGCGCCCGGGGAGATCGTCACCCGCACGGTGGTCCCCGCCCCGGTCACGTTTCACGGCATGCCGGCGCCGAGGTTCTGGGAGCTGGAGGACGCCCGCATCGACCTCGGGGCGCTCCAGCCCGGCGCCACCGACCTCGCTCAACTGCTGCTGGTGGAGACGCTCACCGGCTACGGCAACGACTGGTACGTCATCCCCATCGAGCTCCCGGTCGGCTCGCTGGTCGAGTGCCGGTCGCTGGTGGTCACCGACACGTTCGGCGTACGGACCCTGCTCCGGCCGACCGGCGACCGAGCGATCCAGGCGCGACGCGGCTGGAGCATGTACTCGCTGTCCATGCCCGTGGAGCCGGGCGACGCCACCGGGGTGGCCATCACCAACCTCTTCTTCCTGCCGCCGACGCTCCGCGCGCTGGAGGGACCGGTGCTCGAGGAAGTCATGTTGATGCGCGACGAGCTGGCCAACCTCGCCTGGGCGGTCGAGCGCCGCCTGGAGAGCCCGCTGGAGGTCGGTCGCGAGACGGCGAAGGACGTTGCCGAGCTGGCGCCCGCGCCGGACGCGCCTCGCGTGGTGCCGGCGTATCGTCTGGCCACGCCGGTGCCCAAGCACTGGGTGCCGCTCTTGCCGGTGCGCGTCTCGGAGAACAGTGCGGAGGTGCGTCTGGCCCGCGGCGCCGTCCTCGACCTCGAGGGCGTGCCGCACGTCGTGTCCGCGCAGGCTCGCATCCTCGAGGTCGGAAATCCGGCGGGCCGGCTGCTCATCCACGAGGAAGAGATACCGCGCGAAGGGCTCGTCGTCCGCCGGAGTTACCAGGCCGCACGCTGGCACGACGGACGGTTGTTCGTGTGGGCGGGCAACCGGGTCTCGGTCGGCCGGGGCGAAGCCTCGAGCGGCCTGGCCTTCGACGCGCTGAAACGGTAGTGCCCCGCGGCCGGTGGCCGTGCGCTCCACGCAGCGCCGGGCCCGATGCGCGGAAACTGGACCGTGAGTTAAACTGACGGCGACTCGCTGAGGGAGGAGAATCGCCATGCCGTTCTACGCCAGAGGACCCGTCCGGATCTACTACGAAGAGGTCGGTTCCGGCTTTCCCCTGCTCCTCATCCCTGGCGGCGGGCTCAATTCAGCCCTCTCCTCCTGGCAGACGGCCTCGCCCTTCAACCCGATGGAAAGGTACAAGGACGACTTCCGCTGTATCTGCGCTGACCTTCGCAACGCCAACCCCGGCCAGTCCAGCGGCCCGCTGGAGATCGACCGCCCCTGGGACGCCTACACCGACGACCAGCTCGGGCTGATGGACCACCTCGGCATCCGCGAGTTCATGGTCATGGGCTTCTGCATCGGCGGCCCGATGATCCACAACCTCATTCGGCGGGCTCCGGAGCGCGTCGTCGCGGCTGTGATGATGCAACCCAGCGGCTTCAGACCTGAGATCCCGGACCTGTTCTACCAGAAC
>JBKOZA010000256.1:0-1207 GCA_046725675.1 Candidatus Methylomirabilota bacterium | reverse complement strand
AGCTCGCGCTCGTGCTTGAACGCCGTGATCGTCATCCACAGCACGGGAAACAGCGCGACGACGAGGAATGGCGTCAGCCCGGCGTACACCAGCGCCTGTCGGAGCGGGGCGCGCACGGCCGTACAGTAGCACCGCCCCGGCCGGGCGGCGTCCCTCGCGAGGTCTACTTCATCCGCATCTCTTCCCAGGCCGGGTACGGCACCAGGTGCTGGGTGTCGAGCATGTGCTCGGCCATTCGCGGGCCCACACCGCGCAGGGTGCGGTAGTCCATGATCGGCGCGAACATGACGCGGTCGATCGTGAGCTGCTGGATGCGATGCAGCACGGCCTCCCGCCGCTTCGGGTCGCGCTCGCGGGCCTGCTGCACGACCAGGTCGTCGATGTCGGGGTAGCCCCCGTAGGCGTAGCTGCCCTTCGACGAGATGAACTCGGCGGCGCGACTGGCCGCGTTGCCGGAGTTGCCGGCCGCCACCATGAACAGCCCGCGGAGCTTCTTCTCCCGCCAGGCGGCGTAGAACGTCGCGCGCTCCATGGTGCGGATGCGCACCCGGATACCGACCGCGTTCAGGTAGTTCACGGCTGCCTCGGCGGTGGCGAAGAACGGCGGGATCGGCACGAAGTCGCCGGCGTCGATCCCGTTCGGATATCCCGCCTCGGCCAGCAGCCGCTTGGCCCGGGGCGCGTCGTAGGGCAGGCCCGTCGTCTGCAGCGCGAAGTCCATGACGCGCGGCACGATGACCGAGGTCGGCGGGCAGAACCCCAGGCACGACGCCTCGTTGATCGCCTGGCGATCCAGCGCGTGGTTGACCGCCAGCCGCAGCCGCTTGTCGTGCCACGGGGACTTCGGGTCCCACTGGTCGGCGAACTCGATCCAGTAGATCGACGCGTGCCGGGACGGGACGAGCTGCAGCTTCGGATCGCGACGGACGTTCTCGGCGTCCTCGCCGTCCAGCGCGAAGGCGAGGTCCGCCTCGCTCTTCTTGAGCATCGCCACCCGGGTGGTTCCCTCGGGGACGCTCTTCATCACGAGGCGCTTGACGTTGGGGACACGGCGCCAGTAGCTGGGGTTGGCCTCCAGCACGACCTCCACCCCGGGCGCGTGGCTCACGAACTTGTAGGGGCCGGCGCCGATCGGATGTTTGCGGAATCCCTCGTCGCCGACCTGAATGACGTACTTGCGGGGGACGACCAGCCCGGCCGCGGTGGC
>JBKOZA010000255.1:0-2153 GCA_046725675.1 Candidatus Methylomirabilota bacterium | reverse complement strand
GGCAAGAGCCCCGAGGAGCTGGCCCAGTTCCTCACTCGCGGCACCTACGCCGACGCCCGCCCGGGCGGCTGGGACCCGGCCGAGCGGTTGAAGGACAACGAGCTCGACGGGGTCGAGGCCGACGTGCTCTACACGACCCTCGGCTTCCGCATCTTCTGGCTGAAGGACGCCGGGCTGCAGGAGGAATGCTTCCGCGTCTACAACGACTGGCTGGCGGCGTACTGCGGCTACGCTCCCAAGCGGATGGCGGGCCTGGCGATGATCGGCCTCTACGACCCGAAGGCCGGCGCCCGCGAGCTCGAGCGGTGCGCGAACCTGGGCCTCAAGGGCGCCATGATCTGGTGCTCGCCGCCTCCGGATCGGCCCTACAGCGCCGACCTCTACGACCCCTTCTGGGCGGCCGCCCAGGCGCTGCGCATGCCGATCAGCCTGCACTCCATCACCGGGATGGGTCGGGAGAGCCAGTGGGATTTCGGCGATCGCTACATGCGCGCCACCGTCCTGTCCCACGAGGTCGAGCGGTCGTTCAGCGTGCTCATCTTCTCCGGAGTGCTCGACCGCTTCCCGGAGCTCCAGGTGGTGTCGGCCGAGAACAATTGCGGCTGGCTGCCGTACTACCTGCAGCGCATGGACCGCACGTTCGAGCGCGGTCGCTACGCCGCCGGGTTCAAGCTCGCGCTGAAGCCGAGCGAGTATTTCCGGCGCCAGATGCACTGCACCTACATCGACGACTACGTCGGCGTCGCCAACCGCCACTTCATCGGCGTGGACCGGATGATGTGGTCCTCCGACTACCCCCACCAGGCCTCGTCGTGGCCCCGCTCCCGGGAGGTGGTCGCGCGCGACTTCAAGGACGCCAGCCCCGACGACCGGCTCAGGATCACGCGTGGCAACGCTGCCCGCCTCTACGGCTTCGAGCTGTAAGTCGTGCGAATCGCCACGCCAGACCTGGTGACGAACTCCTACTTTCCGGCCCTCGCCGCCGAAGAGCTCGGCGTCTACCGGGACGAGGGGCTGGACGCGCACGTCGAGCTGCTGCCCTCGCTGGCGGCGGTGACGGCGCTGCGGGACGGCACGGTCGACTTCGTGGCCGGCGGCGCCCACACCACGCTGCTCGGGTTCCCTCGATGGCAGGGGGCCAGGCTCCTCGTCACCCTGTCGCAGGGCACCCCCTGGCTACTGGTCGTGCGTGCCGATCTCCCGGCCCGACGCGGCGACATCGGCGCCGTCAGGGGGCTTCGCCTCGGCGCCGCCCCCGGGCCCGACCGTGCCTTGCTCCGCCTGCTCACCGAGGTCGGCATCGATCCGACCCGCGACGGCATCACGATCGGTCCCGTGCCCGGCGCCCTCGAGGCGGGCGCCTCGTTCGGCGTCGTCGCCGCCGAGGCGCTCGAGCGCGGCCTTGTCGACGGGTTCTGGGCCAACGCGCTCGGCAGCGAGACCGCCGTGCGGCGCGGGGTCGGCAAGGTCATCGCCGACGTTCGCCGGGGCGACGGCCCGCCGGGAGCCGGCCAGTACACGTTCGCCGCGCTGTCGACGACCGAGGCGCTGATCGCCCGCCACCCCGGGCAGGTGGCGGCCGCCGTGCGCGCGATCGTGCGGACCCAGCGACTGCTCACGAACGAACCGGCTCGCGCGACCGAGGTCGGCCGCCGCCGGTTTCCGCCGGCGGCCGCCGAGATCATCGCGGCCATCGTCGAGCGCGATCTGGGCTTCTACGATCCGGTCGTCGGCGAGGCCGCGGTGGCCTCGATGAACGGCTTCGCGCAGGCCATCGGCCTGCTGGCGGGACCGGTCGCCTACGACCAGGTCGTGGCCACGCGCTTCCGTGACCTGTGGAGCGCGGCGGGCCCCTGATCCTCAGCACTGCGCACCCACCCGGCTTGACAGTCGGCGCGACGCGACGCTAGCTTGTGGGACCTGTTCGGCATCGCTCCGACGACGCGGCCGCTCCCTCCGTGTCGTCCCCGGGGGGCGGCGAGATGCAGCTCAAGACGGTCGACGGGGATGTAGCGAAGCTCTCCGCGCGTGGCGAAGCGCCGGCCGCCGGGCTGTCCGATTTCCTCGTCCGCGACGCCCCGGTGGCGTACGCGTTCATCGGTCCCGCGTTCTTCCTCCTCCTGTTCCTGGTCGCCTATCCCTTCGTCCTCTCG
>JBKOZA010000254.1:0-2808 GCA_046725675.1 Candidatus Methylomirabilota bacterium | reverse complement strand
CCGGCAGGAAGCGGCGGAGCTCGCGGGCGTCGCGGGCGAAGTCCCACATCAGCTCGCGCCCGTCGTACTCGCCGGTGACGCGACGCCCGTCGCGCAGGACGAACGTCATGCGCGGCGCGAAGCAGGCGCGGCCCATCACGCCGAGGACCTCGACGCGCCGCTGCAAGGCCGCCACGCGGGCGGCCACGTCGGCCTCGGCGGCCGCGCCGGCGTCGCGCGGGTCCTCGACGTTGCGCTCCAGCACGGGATAGTCGCCGGCGACCACCGTGTAGGCGAGCATGTAGGCCGTGCGCCCGAAGCCGCTGCCGTCGGGCGCGGGCGGACGCGGGAAGCGCGGTGAGGGGTAGAGCGTCTCCAGGTAGTTCATCTCGACGGTGACGCGCTCGACGTCGCCGGCCTGCAGGCGGTGGCGGGCCGTCATGTCGTGGGCCAGCCAGATGACCGGCTGGTTGAAGCCGGGCGTGGGGTAGATCTTGAACTTGACGTCGAGGAACTCCCAGCGCCGGCCCAGGTCGGCGACGATCGCCTCGAAATCGGCGCGGAGCGGCCCGGTGAAGCTGTAGGTCAGGTCCCCGCGGTGGCTGCCGGTGACGGCATTGTACAGGCCCCCCTCGCCTTCCAGCGCCGTCGGCGCGCCCTCGAAGCCCTCGGCGGCGAGCGCGGCCGCCCACATCCCGCTGCGCGAGGCCTGCGCCTCGGCAAAGTCGGCGTCACGCGCGCCGGTGCGCTGGCCCTCGATGAGGCTGCCGGCGAAGCTCGCGGCCAGCGCGATCGCGCTGGCGGTCCGGGCGGCGTCGAGCCCCAGCAGCTTCGCGGTGGTCGCGGCGCAGCCGAGAATGCCGTAGACCGGGCTCGCCCGAAAGCCACGGGCGGGGGTGGAAGGAATGAAATCGCGTGCGCAGCGACACTGCACCTCGTAGCCCGCGGCCAGCGCGGTCAGCAGCTCGCGGCCCGTGCGGCCTTCGCCCTCGGCGGTGGCGAGACCGGCCGGCACGATGAGCACGCCGGGGGGGGTCAGCATGTGATAGGAGTCGCACTGGTTGTTGACGGCCACGGCGACGCCGTTGGCGAAGGCCGCGCCGGGGCGGGTCACCCGGGCGCCGTCGACCCACAGCGTCGCGCCCTGGCCGGCCCCGGCGCGCGGCGCCCCGAGACGCTCGTGGCTGAGTACCGCGCGCCGGGCTGCCTCGGTGCGCGTGGCCCCGAACCCGGCCATGGCCACGGTGATCGCGTGATTCACGACGGCCTTGGCCTTGTCGACAACCGCCGCGGGCAGGTCGTCGAAGCGAAGGCCGGCCACGAACTCACCGAGCTCGACCGCCAGCGGTTTCGCGGTCCTCATGGCCAGCGCCGGTCGGCTCAGCGCCCGCCGCCGGCGCGGGCGTCGGCGAGGATGGCGTCGGCGGCCTTCTCGGCGACCATGTAGATCGGCATCACCACGAAGAAGCCGGGGATCCTGGGGAAGACGGACGCGTCGACGACCCGCAGACCTTTCACCCCGTGCACGCGGAAGGACGAGTCCAGCACGGCCTCGGGATCGTTCGCGCTGCCGATCTTGCAGGTGCACGAGGCGTGGTGTCCCCACGCGCGGTCCTGGACGAACCGCTCGATGCCGGCGTCCGAGGCGAGGTCGACCCCGCTCATGATCTCGGGATGCAGCGAGAGCTGGCTGGACCGGGACGGGTCGAGCAGCCGGGTGATCAGGCGCACGCCTTCGCGCATCGCCACCAGGTCCTTGGCGGCGTCCAGCGTGAGGGCGCCGTCGGGACCGCGCTCGAAGTACTTGAAGTCGATCGCCGGCGGATCGAGGGGGTCGCTCGACTGCAGCGTGACCTGTCCGCGGAAGCGGGCGTGGGCCTTGAGCAGCAGCCACGTCCACTTGTCGTAGGGCGCGGCCACGGCGTCCCGGGACCAGCCCGTGTAGTAGCCGTTGAACGATCCCGGCACGCCGAAGATGAACAGGTCGGGCTCGCCGTGCTCGGCGACGCTCGAGCGCGCCAGGAAGCCCATGACGGCGCCGTTGGTGGCGTAGAGCCCCTTGCCGGCCGTCCGCCACGCCTCGAAGAGACGGTCACCCTCTTGCCCCGGGCGCGGACCGCCGAACGTCGCGTCCTCGAGCAGCCCGAACGGCTTGCGGGCCTGGGCGACCACGCCGACCTCGTAGCGGTCTTGCAGGTTGCGGCCGACGCCGGGCCGATCGAGCCGCACCTCGAGGCCGTGGCGCCGGAGCTCGTCGGCCGGGCCGATGCCGGAGAGCATCAGCAGCTGGGGCGTGATGTAGGCGCCGGCCGAGAGGATGACCTCTCGCGTGGCGCGAACCTCCTGGGCCGGGCCCGTCGCCCGCCCGAGCCGGGCAGGGTCCCGCTCGGCCCGATACAGGCGCTCGCCCGGCAGGTAGCGGACACCGACGACGCGGAGCGGATCGCGCTCGTCGAAGACGAGCCCAGTCACGTGACAGTGCGTGCGCACGTGCAGGCGTCCAGTCGCTTGCACCGCCTGGACGCGCTCGCGCGTTCCCGCCCGGTGGCCGTTCGAGCCCACCGCCGTGGGGACAGCGATGAGGCCGACGCCCTTGCGCGCGTGGACCCGCAGATCGTTGGGGTCGATCTTGGCCCGGGCCCGGTCGCGGCCAAAGAACGGCCGGTCCCAGGGACAGATCGGCAGGCGTCCCAGATCGGCCGCGATGGCCTCGACGGCGATCTGGCCGATCGAGAAGTCCTGCGTCTGGATCGCCTGGCCCAGGAAGTCGAACACGTCGGCGAACTGCGTCGGCAGCCACCCGTCCTTGCCGTGGCCGCCGGCCGAGTC
>JBKOZA010000253.1:0-1631 GCA_046725675.1 Candidatus Methylomirabilota bacterium | reverse complement strand
CGAGGTCGTTCGCGAGCGCGGGGTCTTCGCCGTGTGCGCCCACCCTGATGCCCTGCCGTACTCGAGCCAGGACCGGGTGCTGCCGGGGTTCCAGCTCGAGCTGGCCGAGGCCATCGCCAAGCAGCTGGGCGTCCGGTTACGGGTGGAATGGATCGTCTTCACCCGGCATGCCCGCCGCGTAGAATGCGACGCCACGATCGGCTCGATCGTCAAGGACGACGGCGAGGGCCCACGCCGGGGGCCGCGCCTGACCCGGCCCTACATCGCGAGCGGCTACGTTCTGGTCGTCCCGGCCGCGTCGGGGCCGATCGAGCATTTCGAGGACCTCAAGGGCGGCAAGATCGGGGTCGAGCACACGTCGTGGCCGCACTACGTGCTCGACTCGAAGAAGATTCCGTTCGCGTCCTACGGCGGCTGGGTCGAGATCCTGGAGGCCGTGGCCAAGCGCGAGGTGGCGGCGGGCCTGGTGTCCGACGCTTACGCCGGCTGGTACCTCAAGCTGAACCCGGGCACGGTGAAGATCTCCGAGGCGTACGTCCCCGAGAAGGACTTTCGCTGGAACGTCGCGGTCGCCCTGCGCAACGCCGACACCGCGCTCGTGGACGCGGTGAACCAGGCCCTCGATACGCTGGCCGCGGACGGCACCCTACCGACGATCCTGGGGCGCTACGGCATCACCTATCGCAAGCCGGTCCCGCGGTAGCCGCACGGCCACCGGCCGTGCGGCTACCCGCGGGGGGCCGCGCTCAGAAGCCGCGTTGCTTCATGCAGTCCTGGAACGCGGCTTTGAACACCGGGTCCTTCATGCCTTCGGGGGCCATTCCCGGCACTCCGGACTCGCCTTTGCTAACCGCGCCCGTGCCCTCGGCCACGCCGCCGGGGCTGCCCGGGGTGCGCCCGGTGCCGGTGATCATCGGCCCGGTCTTCTCGGCGCTTCCGCCTGACCGGACGCCTCCCGTGGCGTCCGGAGTCCCGGACGGGGTCGTGATCGAGGGACCGGTCACGCCCGTCGAGGGCGCCGCGCTGGGGGCCGACGCGGCCTGCCCTGCACGGTTGCAGGCGTCGAAGTCGTTCTGAGTCGGCTCGGCCGCCGATGCCATCGCAGCCAGCGCGAGGATGGAGCCCGCGATTATCGAAGCGGTGACGAATGTCTTCATGGCTAACGCCTCCAGGGTGGAATTCATCAAGCCGTGTGCCGCCGACCAGGTTCACCGGCGTGGCAAGGCCCACTCGATGGCGCCGAGCAGGTGGCCGCGGAAGCGGTCGTCCGCCCACACCGCCGGCTCGTGGCCCAGCGCGGTGTAGATGACGCGGCCTTGGCCGTGGTGTCGGCTCCACGCCAGCGCGTAGTCGCGGTCCGGCCGCTTGCCGAGGCGGAGGTCGACGGAGCGCGGGTCGAGTCGCAGGAGGACGTGAACCTGCTCCCGGGACCAGTCGCGGAACTGGTAGATCTCGTCGCTGATCTCGAAGCCCTCCCCCAGGTGCCGCGTGGCGGGATGCGTGCGGTCCTCGACGACGATCCGCACGCGCCCATGCCAGGGATGACCGTCGAAGGTCGCGCCCACGAGCTGGCGGTACTCGGGAACGGCATACCAGGTGTCCGTCGCGCTGTGGACGCCGATGAACCCGGC
>JBKOZA010000252.1:0-11788 GCA_046725675.1 Candidatus Methylomirabilota bacterium | reverse complement strand
CAGGTGCTCTCGACGCCGTGGCTGCGGCTGGCGACGTTCGCCGACGTCGTCGACGCTATCCCCGCCGCCGGGCGGGTCTATCTGCCGACCGCGTCCTACCACGAGATGGGCGAGTGGGCGTTGCCGGCCGCGGCGGGGCAGGCCCTCGAAGAGGCCAAGCGGGACCTGCTGGCGCTGGAGGGCGGCGATCGGCTCGCCGGCCTGCTCCGCGGCGGGTTCTGGCGCAATTTTCTCGTGAAGTACCCGGAAGTCGCGGACATCTACTGGAAGATGATCCGGGCGTCGGCCGCCGTCTCGCGCGCGCGCCAGCTCCGCCCGGACGACGCCCGCGTCCTCGGCGCCCGGGAAGCGCTCTGGCGAGGACAGGCCAACGACGCGTACTGGCACGGTGTGTTCGGCGGCTGCTACCTGCCGCACCTGCGGCGGGCGGTGAAGAGCGCGCTGCTCGAGGCCGAGACCGGGCTGCCCGACGCTCACGAGCCGGTGACGGTCGGCGACGTCAACGGCGACGGCCGCCCCGAGGTGCTGGTGCGCACGCCGGCGCTCGCCCTCACGCTGAATCCGGCCCGCGGGGGAACGCTGACGGAGATCGCCGCGCTGGCGCGGCGGCACGACCTGGCCGACGTGCTGGGCCGGCGGCCCGAGGCCTACCACGCCCGGCTGGTCGACGGCGCCGCCAAGAGCATGCGCTCGATCCACGATCCCCCCGCCGAGAAAGAGCCCGGCCTGCAGCGGTTGCTGGCGTACGACCGGTTCCGCCGCGCCAGCCTGCTGGATGGCGTGTTCGGCGCGCAGGGCGAGCCGGACGCCGTGGAGCCGTGGTCGTCGAGCCAGGTGGCACTCGGCGAGGCCGCGTTCACCCACGCGGTCTCGGCGCGGAATGGGGCCGTCGAGATCCGGCTGCACCATCGAGTCGACGCTCCCACCGTGATGGAGGTCGACAAGCGGATCGGCGTGCGCGACGACACGGTGACCGTGCGCTACCAGATCGCTCCGGCCGGTGGGGCGCCCGACGGCCGGTGGGCGGTGCAGTGGAACCTCGCGCTCAGCGCCGGGGATGCGCCCGGCCGATATCTGACGCTGCCGGGCCAGCCCTCGCTCGGGAGCGCCGGCCGCGTCCGCGACGCCTCCCAGGTCGCGCTCGTGGACGAATGGCTGGGACTCGCCGCCGACCTCGCCTGGGAGCCGGCCGCCGAGCTGGCGTGGGGCCCGGTCGAGACGGTGTCGGTGTCCGAAGGGGGCTTCGAGCGCATCTATCAGGGGCTGGCCCTGCTGCTCCTCTGGCCGCTCGCCGGAGTCAGCCGCGAGCTGAAGGTCACGCTGACGGTGAGACCTCGATGAGACTCGACGACCTCGACGCGCTCGGGCGGATCGACCGGCACGACACGCGCCGTGTTCTGGCCGAGTTCGCGCTACAGTGTCGCCGCGCGCTCCAGCTGCGCGCCTCGCCGCCGATCGCTGTCAACCGACCGCGTCTCGTCGTGATGGCCGGCATGGGGGGGTCGGCGGCCGGCGCCGACCTGCTGGCGGCCTGCGCGGCCGAGGCCCTGGACGTGCCGCTGCTCGTCCACCGCGGGTACGGGCTGCCGGCGGCCGCCGGCCGTGGAGCGCTGGTCATCGCGTCGTCGTATTCCGGCGACACCGTCGAGGTCCTGTCCGCCGTCGAGGCGGCTCTTGCCCGTGGCGTGCCGGTCGTCGCGATCACCTCGGGCGGCGCACTCGGCGCGCTGGCGGCCAGCCACGATCTGTCGCGGGTGACCTTGCCCGACGGGCTCATGCCGCGCATGGCGCTCGGCTATCTCGTCTTCCCGGCCCTCGGCGCGCTGGCGGCGTGCGGGACGCCGGTAGCATCCAGCGACGACGTCGACGAGGCCCTGCAGGTGATCACCACGGCAGTGACTGACCTCCGGCCCGAGGTCGTCACCGACAGGAACGAGGCGAAGCGAGTGGCGCTGGCGATCGACGGCCGGCTGCCGGTCATCTACGGGGGGCCGGTCACCGGCGCGGTGGCCTACCGCTGGAAGACGGACCTGGAGGAGAACGCCAAGCGGCTCGCCACCGCCGGTGTCCTGCCGGAGATGAACCACAACGAGATCGAGGTCTGGCGGGGCGAGGAGGCGCGCGGGCTGCACGCCGTCCTGCTGCGCGAGGGCGATGAGCCGGCCGAGATCGCCGACCGCTTCACGCTCCTCCGCGAGCTGATCGACCCCGCGGCGGGCGGCATCACCGAGGTGTGGGCGCGCGGACGCGGACGGCTGGCCCGGCTGCTCTCGCTCGTCTATCTGGGCCAGTGGGTGAGCTACTACGCGGCGATACTGCGCGAGACCGACCCGTGGCCGGTTCCGATGCTGACCGAGTTCAAGCGTCGCCTGGGCGCGCCCGCCGGCGAGCGGTCGCTGCCTTGAGGGCCCCCGGTCGCCGTGCTAGAGTGGCCCGATTTCTCGGAGGGCAAGGAGACTCGAATGGCGCGCGATGAGTACCTGTTCACGTCGGAGTCGGTAACCGAGGGCCACCCGGACAAGATCGCCGATCAGATCTCCGACGCCGTCCTCGACGCCATCCTCGCTCAGGACCGCCGCGGCCGCGTGGCCTGCGAGTCGTTGCTCACCACCGGCCTCGTCGTGGTCGCCGGCGAGATCACCACCAGCTGCTATGTCGACGTCCCCGAGCTGGTCCGGCAGGTCATCAAGGACATCGGCTACGTCAGCTCCGATCACGGCTTCGACTGCCACACGTGCGGGATCGTCACTGCCATCGACAAGCAGTCACCCGACATCGCCCTCGGCGTGGACAAGGAGGGCGCGGGCGATCAGGGGTTGATGTTCGGTTACGCCTGCCGGGAGACCGAGGAGCTGATGCCGCTGCCGATCATGCTGTGCCACCGCCTGGTGGAGCGGCTCAGCCAGGTCCGGCGGGCCGGCACGCTGCCGTACCTGCGGCCGGACGGCAAGAGCCAGGTCACCGTGCGCTACCGCGACGGCGAGCCGGTGGCGGTGGAAACGGTGGTGGTGTCCACGCAGCACGCCGACCACGTCGGGCAGGACCAGATCCGCAACGACATCATCCAGCACGTCGTCCTGCCGGTGGTGCCGGCGGCGCTACTCGATCCCGACAAGGTGATCTATCACATCAATCCGACCGGGCGCTTCGTCACCGGCGGCCCAATGGGGGACACCGGCGTGACCGGTCGCAAGATCATCGTCGATACCTACGGCGGCTCGTGCCCGCACGGCGGCGGCGCCTTCTCCGGCAAGGACCCCACCAAGGTCGATCGCTCGGGCGCCTACATGGCCCGGCACGTCGCCAAGAACATCGTGGCGGCCGGGCTGGCGTCGCGGGCCCAGGTCCAGGTCGCCTACGCGATCGGCGTGCCGGAGCCGGTGTCCATCATGGTCCGGACCGACGGCACCGGCCGGGTGCCCGAGGCGCGGCTGCAGGAGATCGTGCGCCGCCACTTCGACTTCCGGCCGCGCGCCATCATCGAGTACCTGGATCTGCGCCGCCCGATTTTCCGCAAGACCGCCGCCTTCGGCCACTTCGGCCGGCTCGACCCCGACTTCACGTGGGAACGCACTAACCGCGTGAAGGACCTCCAGAACGATGCCTAGGCTGGCGCCAGTCCGGCGCCCCGCCGCCACCTAGCCGTTCCCACCAAGCACCGCATGCGACGACCGCAGCCGATCGTCTTGCTGGTCGTCCTGATCGTCGTCCTGGGCATCGTCGCCCAGGTCGTGCCGTTCTACACCGACTGGCTGTGGTTCGGTGAGGTCGGCTACACCGAGGTTTTCTGGACCATCCTCTCGCTGCGCGGCGGACTGTTCACGGCCGTCGCCGTCGTCGCCCTCGTTTTCCTGTGGGCCAACCTGACGCTGGCCGCCCGGACCGCCGCCCCCGACGTGCTGTGGGAGCTGGAAGACCAGCTCGGTCTGCCCGGGCGCGTCGTGATCGAACCCCTCATCCGTCGCTTCCTGCCGATTCTCCTCACGCTCATCGCGATCGTGTCGGGGCTCCGGGGCAGCGTCCACTGGGACGTCCTCTTCGGCTACCGCAACGCGCAGCCGTTCCGGGTGACCGACCCGCTCGACGCCTTCGGCTACGACCTCGGCTTCTACGTGTTCGCGCTCCCGTTCTGGCGCCTGATCCACGGCTGGGCCACGACCCTGGTGGCGGGCACCCTGCTGCTGACGCTCGTGCTCTACGTGCTGCAGCGCAGCCTGGTGCTGACCACGCGGGGGCCGCGCCTGGCGGCGGGCGCCCGCACGCACCTGCTGCTGCTTGGCGCCCTGCTGCTCGCGCTCAAGGCCGTCGGCTTCTGGCTCGACCGCTACGAGATCGTGTTCTCCCCGCGGGGTGTCGTGTTCGGCGCGTCCTACACGGACGTGTACGCGACGCTGCCGGCCCTGACCGTGCTGGCCGTGCTGGCGGCGGTCGCCAGCGTTGCCTGCGTGGCGCAGGTCGCCCGACCCGGGCTACGGGTGATCGGGGCCGCCCTGGCCGTGCTGGTGGTGGTATGGGTGGTCGGGCTCGGCGTCTATCCGGCGCTGCTGCAGACCTACCGGGTGAAGCCCAACGAGCTGGCCTTCGAGCGGCCCTTCATCGAGCACAACATCCGGATGACCCGCCAGGCCTACGGCCTGGACCGCATCGAGGAGAAGGAGTTCCCCGCCGACGAGGCGCTCGACGCCCGCGTGCTGGCGCGCAACGAGGCGACGATCAAGAACATCCGCCTGTGGGACTACCGGCCGCTGCTGCGCACGTTCGCCCAGCTCCAGGAGATCCGCACGTATTACAAGTTCGTCGACGTCGACAACGATCGGTATCGCGTCAGCGGCGAGTACCGCCAGCTCATGCTCTCGCCGCGCGAGCTGAGCTACCAGCACCTGCAGGGCGGGCGCAACTGGATCAACGAGCACCTCACGTACACCCACGGCTACGGCGTGGTGGTCGGTCCGGTGACCCGCGTCACCGCCGAGGGGCTGCCCGAGTTCCTGGTCAAGGACATTCCTCCGGCGTCGGCCGACGTGTTTCCCGCCGTGCGCCGGCCAGAGATCTACTACGGCGAGATCGCCAACGAGTACGTGCTCGTCCGCACGCGCTCGCAGGAGCTCGACTACCCGCGCGGCGACCAGAACGTCTACACGCGCTACCAGGGGCGCGGCGGCATCGCGATCACGTCGTGGCTGCGGCGGCTGGCCTTCGCCGCGCGCTTCGGCGAGCCGAAGATCGTGCTGTCCGACGACCTGACCCCCGAGAGCCGCATCCTCATGTACCGGACCGTCACCGAGCGCATCCAGCGGGTGGCCCCGTTCTTCCGCTACGATCGCGACCCCTACATGGTCGTCACCGACGACGGCCGCCTGGTGTGGATGCTCGACGGCTACACGACCACCGATCGCTATCCGTACTCCGACCCCGTGCGCGACGCCGCACGCGGCGTCAGCAACTACATGCGCAATTCGGTGAAGGTCACGGTGGACGCCTACGACGGCACCGTGGCCTTCTACCTGGCCGACCCGACCGACCCGCTCGGGCAGGCGTTCAGCCGCGGGTTCCCCGGCCTGCTGCGGCCGCTGGCGCAGATGCCGGCTGACCTGCGGCGCCACATCCGCTATCCGGAGGACTTCTTCGCCATCCAGGCGCGCAAGTTCGCGACGTACCACATGCTCGATCCCCAGGTGTTCTACAACCGCGAGGACATGTGGGCGATCCCCCGGCGGACGGTGGAGGGCCGGGACCGCGAGATGGAGCCGTATTACACGATCATGCGGCTGCCCGGGGAGTCGCACGAGGAGTTCATCCTGCTCACGCTGTTCAACCCGAGCCGGCGCGACAACATGATCGCCTGGCTGGCCGCCCGCTCCGACCCGCCCAGCTACGGCCGGCTGATCGTGTACAACTTCCCCAAGCAGAAGCTCGTCTATGGCCCCCGCCAGATCGACGCGCGCATCGATCAGGACCCCGTGATCTCGCAGCAGCTGTCGCTGTGGAACCAGCGCGGCTCCACCGTCATCCGCGGTTCCCTGCTGGCCATCCCCATCGAGCAGTCGCTGATCTACGTGCAGCCGCTCTACCTGGCCGCGTCCGAGCAGGGCGCGCTGCCCGAGCTGCGTCGCGTGATCGTGGCCCACGGCAACCAGATCGCGATGGAGCCCACCCTCGAGCAGTCGCTCACCCGCATCTTCGGTGGGCGTCTACCCCCGTTGACCACGGCCGCGCTTCCGCCGCCGTCCGGCCCCGACCCCACGGCGCCACCGGGCGACCGCGCCCTCGCCCAGCGAGCGCTGGAGGCGTACCAGCGCGGGCAGGAGGCGCTCCGGCGGGGAGACTGGGCGGCCTACGGCGCCGAGCAGAAGCGCCTCGAAGAAGCGCTCCGCGAGCTGACCGCCTCCAAGAAGTAGCCCGCCAGCCCCTCCGCACACAGTGGTGGCGGTTCGGGGACCACGTCGGGGCCCCCCGGCCCGATCAAGTCCGCGCGCGCAGGAAGAGAGAGGTGCCGAGGCCGAGGAAGATGATGTTGGCCGTCCAGGCGGCCAGCAGGGGCGGCAGCAGGTCGGCGCGCGCGAAGGCCAGGGCGACGTAGTGGACGACCAGGTAGCCGGCCATGATCGCGATGGCCAGGGCGATGCCGAAGAGGCGGCCGCCGCGCGGCGACTGCAGCGAGAACGGGATGGCGACCAGCACCATGATCAGGTTCACCACCGGGAAGGAGATCTTCGAGTAGAGCTCCACCATGTACTTCTTGGCCTGAAAGCCGGTGGCCTCCAGGCGGGCCACGTAGTCCTTCAGCTCGCCGTAGCTCATCGCCGAGATCGGCTTGTGGATCTTCGTGAAGTCGTCGATGTCCTCCCGGAGGTCGAGCGCCGTCATGACGAACGCCACGGTCTGCACCTCCCCGTGCTGGCCGAACTCGCGGAAGGCGCCGTCGGTGAGCTCCCAGCCCTCGGAGGTCCAATGCGCGCGCCGCGCGTCGAGGCGGCTCTGCAGCCGGAAGGTTGCGCGGTCCACCTCCAGCACGGTGACGCCGTACAGGTCGGCGCTCCCGGGGTTCAGCAGCTCCACGCGGTAGAAGCGACTGTCGGCCGTGCGCAGCCACAGCCGCTCGCGCGACTGCAGATGGCGTGGCAGCTGACCCCGGATCTTCACCCGGTCCACCTCGTCGCCGAGCTCGTTCAGGCGCGGCAGGAGCAGCTCCTGGAAGAGACCGGCGACGATGGCGACGCCGCTGGCCAGCAGGAGGATCGGCGCCGCCACCCGGTAGAGACTCAGGCCGGCGGCCTTCAGCGCCGTCAACTCGTGGTAGCGGGTCAGGGCCAGGAACAGGAAGATCGTGGCCACCAGCATCACGACCGGCAGCCCATCGTGCAACGCCGCCGGCACCCGGTAGACGAAGTGCTCGATGACGTACAGGAGCGGGGGCTTGATGCGGATGTAGCGGTCGAGTGTCTGCACCAGGTCGATCACGATGAAGAGAGCCGTCGCCACCGCGAGGCCGATGGCCATGAACACCAGCTGCTCGCGCACCAGGTACCGGTCGAGGATGTGCGTCGAGTCGCGGCCGCCGGCCGCGAGCCCCCACCGGGCCCCGATGCGCCGGGGCAGGGCCGCGCTCAGCCTCGCCACCAGCCGCCACAGCGGGGCCAGGCGAGGCATGGGCCACTCGCGAGCGGTGGCGACGAACAGGGTGACGCCGAGGGCGGTGAAGGCCAGGTTGGGCGCCCAGATCGCCAGCACGGCGGGCAGCCGCAGGCGCAGCGCGGAGTTCTCGAGCGTGGTGAGGATCAGGTAATAGGCGACGATGATGGCCAGGCTGCCCACCAGCGCGATCGAGCGCCCGCCACGATGCGAGCGCACGGCCAGCGGGAAGGCGACGAGGGCGAACACCAGGGCGGCCGCCGGCAGGGCGAAGCGCTTGTGCCACTCGACGAGAAAGGCGGCCCGCGCCACCGGGTCGCCGGCCAGCTCGGCCACGCGCGCGTGGAGCGCCGCCATCGACAGGTCCTTCTCGGGCTTCTCCACCCGGGGGGCGGCGCGCAGGGGCGAGTCGATCGAGAGGCTCATGTCGTAGATGCTGAAGTTGGTGAGGCGATAGCGGGCCGCGCTGGCGGCGCCCCCGGCGGGCGACGGGCTGCTGGCGGCCGCGCTCGTCGCCACGGGGACCGCCGGGAGGATGTCGGCCTCGCTCACGGCGCCGTTGATGAGGCGCAACGTGATGCGGCGGTTCTCCTCGTCGGTCAGCAGCCGTCCCTCTCGCGCCGTGATGATCCTGGAGATCTTGGGATCCCGCTCGTCGGAGACCAGCAGCCCCCGCAGCGCCACCTGGGACGCGCTCACGTCCTCCACGTAGATGATGACGTCGCCGAACGTGGGGTTGAACACGCGCTCGCTCAGCCCGCTCACCGCGCGCGCCTGGAGGATCTTGAAGAGCTGGCGCTGGAACTCCTCGTTCGTCATCGGGTTGACGACCAGGGTCAGCCCGGCGGTGACCGCCGTCACGAGCATGGCGGCCGCCAGGACGGGACGGAAGAGACGCAGGGTGCTGATCCCGGCCGCCTTGCACGCGATGATCTCCAGGTCGCCCGCCAGCCGCCCCCCGGCCAGCAGCACGGCCACCAGCAGGGCCATCGGGAGCGTGTGGGCCAGGAACGAGGGCAGCATGAACGCCAGCAGCTGGATCACGAGGTAGAACGGCACGCCCTTGGTGATGACCAGCTCGGTGAGATGGTAGATGCGGTCGATGAGGAGGAAGAAGGTGAAGAGCGAGCCGCCGAAGCAGAAGGGCGAGATCAGCTCGCGGACGATGTAGCGATCGAGCACCGGCACGGCGGGCGCTCTCATCGGTCTGTTGTACCATAGCCCGGTGCCGCGGAAATTCCACGGGACGCTGGTCGTCGGGCTCGTCGTCCTCGCGGCCGCCAGCGGCGCCGCGGCCGCTGATCGGACCGACCGCCTCGACCAATTCCGGGAGCTGGCCGCCAGCCGGCTCGGTCTCGCGCAAATTCTCGACGTCGACGCCACCGCCGATGCCTTCCGTGAGATCTACGCCGTGCTGGACGACGAGATCGTGGAGAGCCTGGCCTCCGGCGGTCCGTTCGCCTCCCTGGCGTTCCTCCAGGACCGTCTCGACACGTTCGCCGAGGTGTGGGGCGGCGCCTCCGTCCGCCTGGTCCGCGCGGGCGGGCTGCTGGTCGGCGCCTTCGTGCTGGACGAGCGCGCGTCCGGCAACAGCGTGCGCGTCTACGGCAGCCTGGGGGCGGACGGTCCCGCCCTGTTGAGCGCGCTGTACCGCGAGGGGCGGCCGAGCGTGTCCGTGGTGCCGGGCGCGCCCGACGGCGTCTTCGTCGCGACCTGGGAGGGCGCGCCGTCGGGGTGGGGTACGCGACCGCTGCGCATCGAGGTCCTGCGTCGCGACGGCGACGGCGTGCGGGTGGCGTGGTCGACGACCGAGCAGTTCGCCGGGGGGCTGCGCGCGCGCAGCTGGAGCGTGCGGGGGAGCGAGGTGCGCATCCGCTACGAGCTGCGCTATCCCGGCTGGGCGCCTGGGTGCGAGGGGCAAGCCGAGGTGGAGGACGTGTACCGGGTGTCGCCGGCCGCGGTGGTCACCCGCGTGGCGCGTCGCGAGCACGACGGCTGGCATCGCGACCTGCATGCGGCGGTGGCGAGGCTGATGTCGGCGCTGGCCGCCGGCGACGAGACGGCCCTGGCCGCGCTGGTCACCGATCGCGGGCTGCGGGCGCGGCTGCCCGCGACGCTGCGGCCGGAGCCGACCTGCGACGCGCGTGAAGGCCCGGCGGTGTCGGTGGCGGCGGCGGCCGACCGGCAGCCGTGGACCCTGACGTTCCGTCGAGTGGGGCCGGCCTGGCGGCTGACCGGCGCTGCCCGGGTGCTACAATGACGGCTCTGGGAGCATGACGCCGTCGACCACGTCTCCTTCCGCGCCGATTCCGGATCGCTACGAGCCGGCGGCCGTGGAGGCGCGCTGGTACCCGGAGTGGGAGCGGCGCGGTTACTTCCGCGCCGAGCCCGAGCATCCCGGCCCGCCCTACTGCATCGTCATCCCGCCCCCCAACGTGACGGGCTCGCTGCACCTGGGGCACGCGCTCGTCAACACGCTGCAGGACATCCTCATCCGCACCAAGCGGATGGACGGGTTCAACACGCTGTGGGTGCCCGGCACCGACCACGCCTCGATCGCCGTGCACGTGATCCTGGATCGCCAGCTCGAGTCGGAGGGCAAGACCCGCCAGCAGCTCGGGCGCGAGGCCTTCCTCGAGCGCGCCTGGCGCTGGAAGGAAGAGTCGGGCGGGACGATCACCCGGCAGCTCCGGCGGCTGGGCGCCTCGTGCGACTGGACGCGCGAGCGCTTCACCATGGACCCGGGACTGTCGCGCGCGGTCCGCGAGGCCTTCGTCCGGCTCTACGACGAGGGGCTGATTTACCAGGGCGACTACATCGTCAACTGGTGCCCGCGGTGCCAGACCGTGCTGGCCGACCTCGAGGTCGAGCGCGAGGAGCGTGACGCCGAGTTCGTCTACATCAAGTACGGCCCGCTGACCCTCGGCACCGTGCGCCCGGAGACGAAGCTCGGCGACACGGGCCTGGCCGTCCATCCCGACGACCAGCGCTACGCGCAGTATGTCGGCCGCACGCTCCGCGTCCCCTCGGTGGAGGGTGACATCGACATCAAGGTCGTGGCCGACGAGGCCGTCGATCCGGAGTTCGGGACCGGCGTGATCAAGGTCACTCCCGGCCACGACCCCACCGACTTCGAGATCGGCCGTCGCCACGGCTTGCCGATCCGCACGGTCATCGGCTTCGACGGGAAGATGACGGCGCTGGCCGGCAAGTACGCGGGGCTGGACCGCTTCGAGTGCCGCCGGCGGATCGTGGAGGACCTGCGCGCGCTCGGCCTCGTCGAGCGGGTCGAGCCCTACCGCCACGCCGTCGGCCTCTGCTACCGCTGCAAGACCGTCGTCGAGCCGCTGGTCTCCAAGCAGTGGTACGTGAACGTGAAGCCATTGGCCGAGGTCGCGACCGCGGCCGTGCGCGAGGACCGCATCCGTATCCTGCCGCGGAGCTGGAGCAAGACGTATTTCCACTGGATGGAGAACATCCGCCCGTGGTGCATCTCGCGTCAGCTCTGGTGGGGCCACCGGATCCCGGTCTGGTACTGCGACGCCGACGGCTCCGTCCACGTCTCCCGCACCGACCTGGCGGCGTGCCCCAAGTGCGGCGGGTCGGTGCGCCAGGACCCGGATGTCCTCGACACCTGGTTCTCGTCGGGCCTGTGGCCCTTCTCCACCCTCGGCTGGCCCGACGACACGGCCGCGCTGCGCACGTACTATCCGACGTCGGTGCTGGTCACCGGCTACGACATCCTCTTCTTCTGGGTGGCGCGGATGGCGATGCTGGGCCTGCATCTGATGAAGGACGTGCCGTTCCGCGACGTGTACATCCACACCCTCGTGCGCGATCCGCAGGGCCAGAAGATGTCGAAGTCCAAGGGCAACGTCGTGGACCCGCTCGGCGTGATGGAGCGCTTCGGCACCGACGCTTTCCGCTTCACCCTGGCCGTTCTGGCCGTCCCCGGCGTCCACGACATCCGTATCGCCGACGACCGCGTCGAAGCGCACCGCAACTTCGCCAACAAGCTGTGGAACGCGGCGCGGCTGGTGCTCTCCAACCTCGACGGCTACGACGAGGGTGCGGACCTGCCGGCGGCCGGGCTGCCGGAGCGCTGGATCGACAGCCGACTGCAGCAGACGGTCACCGCCGTCCGGGACGCCCTGGA
>JBKOZA010000251.1:0-2930 GCA_046725675.1 Candidatus Methylomirabilota bacterium | reverse complement strand
GCGGCCGTCACTTCGGCACGAGCGCCTTGAAGCGCGGCATGACCTCGTGGGCCAGCAGCTCCATCGAGTGGTGCCAGGCGGCGGGATTGTCTGCGTAGTCGAAGCAGAAGAGCAGGAGCGTGCCGAAGCCGCCGACCTGCTCGTAGATCGCGTGCAGGCGGTCGGCCACGGTGGCCGGTGAGCCCACCAGCCAGTTGTGCCGCGCGCAGTACTCCGGCGTGACGTCCGCGTCCGGCACGTCCGGCCGGTGCTTGAGGAACTCGGTGAAGCCGAAGAAGGCCAGCAGCGGCAGGAAGTACTCCCGCATCATGCGGCCCATCATCGAGCCGGCCGACAGCCGCATGGCCTCGGCGTCGGTGTCGGCGATGAAGATCTCGCGGACCAGCCGCCAGTCGGCCCGCCGGGGCGTGCGCCCGGTGCGAGCGGCACCGATCTCGACCGACTCCCAGTGGCTGGCCACGTAGGCCGGGTTCAGGTTGAGGCTCATCGGCCAGAACCCGCGCTCCCCGGCCAGCTTCAGCGTGTCCGAGCCCTTGCTCACGCCGGCCACGCCGATCGGCGGGTGTGGACGCTGCAGCGGCATGATGTGCGGCCGCAGCGTCTCGATCATGGTGCCGGTCTTGGTCACGTGCCAGTACTTGCCCTTGTAGTCGAACTCCGCCTCGGGCCCCCACAGGCGCAGGACGATGTCGAGCGCCTCCCGCGTCATCTCGCGGTGCTGACCGGAGTTGCCGTCGACGTTGAACATCGCCCAGTCGCTCGGCAGCCCGCTGGCCGCCACGCCGAAGTTGAGCCGGCCCTGGGCCAGGTGGTCGAGCATGGCGACCCGGTTGGCCAGCTCGGCGGGATGGTGGTAGGGCATGAGGAAGCCCCCGGGGCCGATCCGCATCCGGGAGGTCTGCATCAGTGACTGGGCGACGAGCAGGTCGGGCGCGGGGTGCGGCTCCCACGGCGCCGTGTGGTGCTCGCCGATCCAGGCCTCGCTGAACCCCAGCTCGTCCGCCCAGCGGAGCGTCTGCAGATCCCACTGATGTCCGTCGTTGAGGCCCCGCTCGGGCGGATGCGAGGGCATCGTGAACAAGCCGTAATCCATGGAACCCTCCTCGTCACGGGTCGGCCGGCGTATGCTACACCGCGTCTCGTTCGCAAGCCATGGGCAGGAGGCCGAGATGGCGGACTACGTCCTCGTGGAGAAGACGCAGGGAGTCGCGATCCTCACGCTGAACCGTCCCGAGCAGCTCAACGCGATGAACGACCAGCTCAGCGCCGAGCTGCACGACGCCGTCACCCGCATGAGCGCCGACGACGAGGTCGGCTGCATCGTCATCACCGGGAGCGGGAATCGCGCGTTCTCGGCCGGCGGCGACATCCACGAGCAGCGCGAGAACGACCGCAAGTACACGCAGGCCGAGCTGGACGCCCGCGGCGCCGTGCGCGCCCGCGGCAGCTACGAGATCAGCGCCTGTCCGAAGCCGACGATCGGGATGATCAACGGCCTGGCCTACGGCGGCGCCGGGGTCCTGGCCTCGTCGCTCGACATGCGGGTGGGCTGCGAGCACGCGAGCTTCCGCTTCCTGGCCGCCGCCTACGGCCGCATCAACAGCACGTGGACGCTGCCCAACCAGGTCGGCTGGCCCATCGCCAAGGAGCTGCTGTTCTCCGGCCGCATCGTCGAGGCCGAGGAGGCCCATCGCATCGGGTTGCTCAACCACCTCGTCCCGTGCGCCGAGCTGCGCGACAAGACAATGTGGCTGGCGAGCCTGATCGCCAAGAACCGCCGCGAGGCGGTGATGGGCGTGAAGGCGCTGCTGCTTCAAGACATGGGCCGCACCCTCGAGGAGCAGTGGGCCAACGAGCGGAACTACACCACGACTGTCGTCCGCGGCGCCAAGGCCGAGGCCGCCTTCCCGGAGTTCATCGCCCGCCGGGGGCGGCCGCTGTCAGATCAGGAACGCGAGGTTCGGTAGCGGCGCCGACAAGGACACGGCGGCCGAGGTGCGCTACACTGCCAGGGCCGGCCCGGTCCACGGGCCTTCGTATCGATCCCCTCGTCAAAGGAGTGCGCCATGAAGGCTGCGGTCTTCCACGGTCCCCACAAGGAGCTCACGATCGAGAACGTCGACATCGCCAAGCCCATCGGACGCGAGGTGCTCGTGCGCACGGTGGCCAGCGGTGTCTGCCACAGCGACCTGCACTTCATCGAGGGGCTCTATCCGTTCGCGGCGCCGGCCATCCTCGGCCACGAGGCGGCCGGCATCGTGGAGTCGGTCGGCCCCGCCGTGGACGAGTTCAAGCCGGGTGACCACGTGATCGCGTGTCTGTCGGTGTTCTGCGGCCACTGCGAGTATTGCCTGACCGGGCGCACGCACCTCTGCCAGAGCCGGCCCGTCCGCACCGCCGGCGACCCGCCCAAGCTCACGTGGAAGGGCGCGCCGGTCAACCAGTTCGCCAACCTGTCGAGCTACGCCGAGCAGATGCTCGTGCACGACAGCGGCCTGGTGAAGGTGCGCGACGACATGCCGCTGGACCGCGGGGCGCTGATCGGCTGCGGCGTGACCACCGGCGTGGGCGCCGTCCTCAACACCGCGCGCGTCGAGCCCGGCACCACGGTGGCCGTCTACGGCACCGGCGGCGTCGGGCTGGCGGCCATCCAGGGCGCCGTCATCGCCGGCGCCCGCATGATCATCGCGGTCGACGTCATCGCCCACAAGCTGGAGACGGCCAAGTCACTCGGCGCCACCCACGCCGTGGACGCCTCCAAGGAGGATCCCGTCAAGGCGATCCGCGCCCTCACCGGCCCCGGCGTGGACTACGCGTTCGAGGCGATCGGCCTCAAGAAGGCGGCCGAGCAGGCGTTCGAGTGCCTGCGGCCGGGCGGCACCGCGACGATCGTGGGCATGATCCCCGTCGGCCAGAAGATCGAGCTGGAC
>JBKOZA010000250.1:0-4674 GCA_046725675.1 Candidatus Methylomirabilota bacterium | reverse complement strand
TGCCCGTGAGCTCGTCGAGCCGGCGCTCGAGGTGGTCGAGCTTGCGAGCAAGCTCCTCCTCCTTGCCGAGGATCCGCGTCTCGATCGTCTGGATCTCTCGCTCGCGGCGGCGCGCCTCCTCCTCGAACGCCGTCCGGGCTTTCAGCGTGCTCTCGCGAATCTCGAGCTCAGCGGCCTTGCGGCGCGTGTCCGCCTCGCGCTCGGCGGTCTCCACGATGCGGCGGGCTTCCCGCTCGGCGCCGCCGATGCGCCGATCGCTGGAGGCCTTGTGCAGCAGGAACCCGACGGCGAGCGCGAGGGCGGCGACAACCGGCAACACGATCCACGTCGCGTCCATCATCGCCTCTATCCCGAAGAGTTGTTGTGAGCGTCAAATAGCTGTCAGGATTGACAAGTTTCAGGGCTCAGTATAGAGGGCGACCGGGTGGCGAGTCAATGTTGCTGAAATGAAAAATCCCCACCTCTGCCGTGTGCCGGGGTGTTTCGAACCTGGCAAGCCAGGTGGGCGCCGTGTTCTGGAGAGCTTCAGGCGTCCCCTTCAATGAGGGGCATGCTCACCGCTCTCGCGTACAGCTCCCGTTGCGTTAATGAGGTTGAAACTTCCCTCCGGCATCACGCACAGCGCAGGGACGAGCAAGGCTATCATGGCGCGGTGCCGCGCGTCATCCTGATCAGCATCGACGGGCTCGCGCACTTCTACTGGACCGATCCCCTCGCGCGCATGCCTGTGCTGCGTGGCCTGGCCGAGCGGGGGGCCGTCGCCGACGGCATGGCGACCGTGTTCGTGAGCACGACCTGGCCGTGCCACGTCAGCCTGGTGACGGGGGTGGGCCCCCGCACCCACGGCGTGGTGTCCAACCACGTGCTCAACCGCCAGACGACGCGGGCCGAGGACTTCACCGGTGATCCCGTGTACGACGCCGCCGACCTCGTGTGGGCGCCGACCGTCTACGACCGCGCCCACGCGGCCGGGCTCCGCACGGCTGCGATCGACTGGCCGGCGACGCGGCGGGCGGCCTCCCTCGACTTCAACCTGCCGTTCTTCAAGAGCCAGGCGATCTTCGAGGCCCACACCGCTTCTCGGGTGTGGAAGGAGCTGGCCGAGCTCGGCTACCCGGTCGAGCGCCAGGGCGAGTGGGCCGAGCTGCCACGACGCTTCCTCAAAGACGCCATGGTCGCCGACCTCGCGATCGACGTGCTCCGCCGCCACGCGCCCGACCTGCTACTCGTGCACTTCCTCTGCGCCGACAGCCATCAGCACCTCTACGGGCCGCGCTCCCCCGAGGCGTACTGGGCGATCGATTACATCGACGGGCTGGTCGGCCGGCTGCTCGGCGCGCTCGGCACCGACGGTCTCGATCGCACGAGCGTCGTGGTCGTGTCCGATCACGGCTTCCTGCCGGTGACGCGCGAGATCCGACCCAACGTGCGCCTCCGGCGGCTGGGACTGCTGCGGACGAACGCCGCCGGAGACGTCGAGCGGGCCGACGCGCGCTTCGTGATGAACCACGGGGCCGGCTGGCTCTACGCGCTCGGGGGCGACCGCGCGCGCCTCGCGCGCGACCTGCGGGACGAGCTGGCCGCGCTCGAGGGCGTCGCGGCCGTCTGGACGCCCGAGGCGTACGCCGGGCTCGGCCTGCCGACGCCGGCCGAAAACCCCCGCGCCGGCGATCTGCTCTTCGAGGCCGCCCCCGGCTTCATGCTCTCCGACGAGACGCGCGGCGACGACGAGCTGGGCCCGCCGCGGTATCGGGGCACCCACGGCCAGCGTCCCATTCACGCCGACAACCAGGCGCTCTTCGTCGCCGGCGGCCGCGGCGTCGAGCGCGGCCTCCGCCTCGGCCCGATCAGCAGCCGCGACGTGGCGCCAACACTGACCATGCTCCTCGGCCTGCCGCCGGCGGCAGCCGAGGGGCGTGCCCTGACCGAAATCCTGGTCTAGTCTGGCGCTGGCGCCTCACCCGGAGGGCGACAGCCCGGCGTCCTCCCTATCGGCCAAGCCGATTTGCAATGGGCGGCGTTCCCGCTACCTTGAGGGCGATTGATGAGCGCTTCGAAATCCGACCGTCGAGCCGACCAGAGCGATGCGCGCGCGATCGCGGCCGAGTGGGACGCCGGCGACCTCGGTTGCGGCGAGCTGGTGCTCGCCCTGCGCGGGCGGATGCGAGCGCTCGCGCCCGGGCAGGTGCTGAAGCTCGTCGCGCTCGACCCGGGAGCGCGCGCCGACATCCCCGCCTGGTGCCGGCTCACCGATCACGAGCTCGTGGCCGAGCAACATCCCGTGTACCTGATCCGACGAAAGGAGTGCTGAGCCATGGCCAACCGGTTTTGCGTCAGTCTCACCCACGCCAAGGACAACTCCGACAAGGCCACGGTGGCCTTCGTGGTCGCCAACGCCGCGGTCGGCTCCGGCAAGGAGACGCTCGTGTTCCTCAGCATCGAGGGGGTCCGCCTCTCGCAGAAGGGCTACGCGGACGACATCCGCGAGGAGGGCTTCGCGCCGCTGCGCGAGCTGATGGACGGCTTCGCCAAGGCCGGCGGGACCATCTACGTCTGCTCGCCCTGCTTCAAGAAGCGCAAGCTCGACGAGAACAACCTGGTGGCCGGCGCGGCGATCGTCGGGGGCGCCAAGCTCGTGGAGTTCCTCTCCGACGGCAGCCCCTGTGTGAGCTACTGAGGGATGCCGCTGGAGCCCGTCCTTCGCCGACTCGGGTGGAGGGTCAGGCGGGACGCCAGGCGGCGCGCGCGACGCCGTAGACCAGGACCTCGTGGCCGTAGAGGTCGGTGCGCCCCTCCAGCGTCTCGCCGAGCCGCTCGGCCACGCGGATCGAGGCGCGGTTGGCCGGTCGGATGAGGCTGATCAGGTGGTCGCGTTCCATCGCGGTGAACGCATGGGCGAGCGCGCGCCGCGCGCCCTCGGTCGCGTAGCCCTTGCCCCACGAGGCCCGCCGCAGCATCCAGCCCAGCTCGAAGCCCGGCCAGCCCTCGGGCTCGAAGAAGCCGATGCGCCCCAGCAGCCTGCCGGTTCCCCGCTCTTCGACCGCCCACAGGCCGAACCCGCGCAGGCGCCAGTGGCCGAGGATGAGCGCCATCTGCCGCCAGGCCTCGCTCCGCGTCAGCGCCTTGCCGTCCCCGAGATAGCGCATCACCTCCTGATCGGCGCACATCGCGGCATAGGCGTCGAGGTCCTCCTCGCGAAACATCCGGAGAATGAGCCGCTCGGTCCCGAGCGTCATCACGCCTCGTGAGCCTCGGGCGACAGGGGCCCGCCGTGATGGCCGGCTCCCAGCAGGCGCGTCCGAGGCCCCGCGTCACCGGGCTGCACCGCGCTCATCTCAGCGCCCGCCGTCCTACGCGCTCGGCGGCTGCCCCGGCGCCATGCGCTCGAGTATGTCGACGAGCGCGCTGAGGCGCGTATTGACGTCGCCGTCCTGGCGCGCCCTGTCCTCCCGCGCGCGGAACAGCTCGTCGGTGATGTCCAGCGCGGCCAGCGTGAGCGCCGCCAGCGTGTCCTTGATCCCGCCGCGCGCGAGCTCGGCGACCCGGTCTTCCAGATAGACCGCCAGCTGGCGCACGTACTCCGGCGAGGCTTCGGTGCGTACGGTCAGCGTCTGGCCCAGCAGCGAGAGCTCGACCCGCCCCGCCGCCATGCTCAGCCGCCCGCCAGATCGAGCTTGGCGATGTCCCTCAAGATGGCGTCCACCTGGGAGACCACCTGGCGACGCTCGTCCTCGAGTCGCTTGACCTCGCGGCGCAGGCGATCGTTGTCCTCGCGCATCCGCGTGAGCACGTCGCCGGCCCGCCGCACGGCCTCCTCCACCTGCGTCAACCGTTCCCGCACCTGATTGTCATCCATGGACCTTCAACTCCCTCGAAGGGTGATGCCGAACTGGCGACTCACCACCTCCGCCACGCGCGCGTGGATCGCGTTCACTTCCTCGTCCGTGAGCGTGCGGTCGTCGGCCTGGAAGGTCAAGCGCCAGGCCACGCTGCGCGCGCCCTCCGGCAGGCCGAACACGTCGAAGACGGCGATGTCGCGCAGCAGCGCACCGGCGGCCCGCGCGATCGCGGTCTGCACCGTCGCGACCGCCAGCGCCGGATCGCCGATCGCGAAGGCCATGTCGCGCTGGACGGACGGAAAGCGCGGCAGCGGCCGGTGGCGCGGCGCCAGCGGCAGGGCGGGCAGCCGATCCAGCCGGATCGCGGCGACGAAGACCGGCACGTCGATGCCGAATGACTCGCGGGCGCCCGGCGACAGCTCGCCGAACTCCGCGACGACGTTGCCGGGCTCGGTCGCCAGGCTGGCGTGGCGGTCGGGCTCGAGACCGCCCAGCCGGCCCCCCGGCGTCGTGTGTGTCGCCAGGCCGAACGTCTCGAGCAGGTGCTCGGCGTAGCCCTTGGCGTCGTACACGTCCACGGCGGCGCCCTCGTCGTCCCAGCCGCGCTCGTGCCGGGCGCCGGTGAGCGCGATCGTGGCCCAGCGCGGCTCGGCCGTCCCGGTGTCGCCGCCGGCGGACCGCTCGTAGGTGCGGCCGATCTCGAACACCCGCACGTCGGGCTGGCGCCGACGCACGTTGGTGGAGACGGCGCCGAGCACGCCGTCGAGCGGGTGCTGCCGCAGCAACGAGGCGTCCTGGCTCAGCGGGTTCAACAGGGCCACCGGCTCGGGGTCAC
>JBKOZA010000249.1:0-5094 GCA_046725675.1 Candidatus Methylomirabilota bacterium | reverse complement strand
ACCATGACGCGCAGGCCGTGGTCGGCGGCGATGTCGAGCAGCCAGGCCGGCGGCGCCGTGTAGGTGCGAACGGCGTTGAAGCCGGAGGCGGCGATCTGGACGAAGTCGCGCCGCACCGCCGCCGGCGCCGGATACATGGCGCCGCCCGCGCTGGGCCGGAACGTGCCGTACGTCACCCCTCTGACCCACAGCTTCCGGTCGCCGACGTACAGGAACTTGCCCGGAGCCGAGGGGCGCGCGGCAGACCACAGGTCGTTCGTCTGCTTCATGTCGTCGCGTGCCGCGCTGAAAGTCCCCCAGATCCGAACGGGGGTTTCAGCCGGCCGCGCTCGCGGCCTTGGCCGCCGGCGCGCCCCTGGAGACCTGGGTCGCGGCCAGCTGCTCGATGATCTGCACCACCGCGCTGGTGTCCAGGTCGCCGAGGCCGGCGGCCAGCCCGGCCTGCTGGTAGCGCTGGGCCACGTTGGAGAAGCTGACGGGAACGTGCAGCTCGCGGGCGATGGCGTTGAACGTGTCGAGGTCCTTGTTCATGAGCTGCACCTTGAAGCCCGGCTCGAACCGGCGCGGCACCAGCGCGGTGGGGATGCGCTCGAGCGCCTTGCTGGCGCCGCTGCTGGCCTTGACCACGTCGTAGACGATCATCGGGTCCAGGCCTGCCTTCACGCCCAGCACCAGGCCTTCCATCATGGCCAGCGAGTTGACGCACGCCATCATGTTGTTGATCGCCTTGACGGTGTTGCCGGCGCCCACCGGGCCCACGCTGAAGATGTTCGGTCCCAGCGCGCGCAGCACCGGGCGCGCGCGCTCGAGCACGCTGGGGTCGCCTCCGACCATGACGGCCAGCGTCGCAGCGCGGGCGCCCGCCGTGCCGCCGCTGACCGGCGCTTCCAGGAAGTGCAGCCCGCGTGCCCTGGCGGCTGGCTCCAGCTTGCGCGGCGTGGAGGGCAGCACGCTGCTGAGATCGATCAGGATCGTTCCGGGCCGGGCGCGCTCGACGAGACCGCCAGCCTCGAGGTAGAGCGCCTCGACGTCGGGCGACGCTGGGAGGCACGTGAGGATGACGTCGGAGCGCTCGGCGACGTCGGCCAGCGAGGCGCCGGCGCGGGCGCCGGCCTTCACGAGGTTGTCCATGGCCTGCGCGCTCTTGTCGAAGACGGTCATCGCGAACCCGGCCTTCAGCACGTTACCCGCCATCGGATTGCCCATGTTCCCGACGCCGATGAATCCCACCGAGACTGCCATGACCGTTCCTCCTACGCCGCAGGATGGCGCGAATGATACGCGATGCGCCGGGCCGGTGCTCGACGGCTCGTCGAGGGGCTCGTACTCATCCTGCGTCAGGTGCCGGCCAGGCTCAGCTCCTCGGCGCGGTGGCACCGCACGGCGTGGCCCTCGACCTCACGCAGCGGCGGCCGCTCGGTGCGGCAGCGCTCGACGACGAACGGGCAGCGAGGGTGAAAGGCGCAGCCGGGCGGCGGGTTGGCGGGATTCGCGACCTCGCCGGCGAGAGCGACGTCGCCGCTCGGCGCTCGTGGGTCGGGGATGGGCACGGCCCGGATGAGCGCGGCGGTGTAGGGATGGCGCGGGCGCGCGAACAGGGCGGTGGACGGCGCCTGCTCGACGAGCTGGCCCACGTACATCACGGCCACCCGATCGCAGACGTGCTTGACCACCGAGAGGTCGTGGGCGACGAACAGCATCGTCAGCCCCAGCCGTCGCCGAAGCTCCAGCAACAGGTTGAGCACCTGCGCCCGCACCGAGACGTCCAGGGCCGAGACCGGCTCGTCGGCCACGATCAGGCGTGGCTCGGTGGCCAGCGCACGGGCGATGCCGATGCGCTGGCGCTGGCCGCCCGAGAACGCGTGCGGGAAGCGGTGCATGTACTCGGGCCGGAGGCCGGTCAGCTCGAGCAGCGCGGCCACGCGCTCCAGGCGCGTGCGGCGGGAGCGCATCCCGTTGACGAGCAGCGGCTCGCCGACGTTGTCGAAGATCGTCATGCGCGGGTTCAGCGAGCCGAAGGGATCCTGGAAGACCATCTGGATCTGCGGCCGCAGCGGGCGCAGCGCCGCCCGCGACAGCGGCGCCAGGTCCACCACGCGCCCGTCGGCGGCGCGGAACAGGATCGCGCCCCCGGTGGGCGTCATCGCGCGCAGGATGCAGCGCGCCGTCGTGGTCTTGCCGCAGCCCGACTCGCCGACCAGCCCCAGCGTCTCGCCAGGGTCGATCGTGAACGAGACGTCGTCGACGGCGCGCACGGCGCCGACGACGCGCCGGCCGAACCCCCGGCGGATCTCGAAGACCTTTCGCAGGCCGCGCACGTCGAGCACGGGCCCGCTCACGCGTCGGCCTCGTCGCGGTGGTAGAGGTAGCACGCCGCCGACTGGCCGGGGGCGACCGGCCTCAGCGCGGGTGGCTGACGGTCGCACACGCCCGCCATCACGTCCGGGCAGCGCGGGTGGAACGCGCAGCCGGCCGGCCGGCCGAGCGGATGCGGGATCGAGCCGGCGATCGTCGGCAGCGCCGACTGGGGCACGGCGAGCAGGCTCGGGATCGAGCGGAGCAGCGCGCGCGTGTAGGGATGGCGGGGCGCGTGGAAGATGTCGTCGACCAGCCCCTGCTCGACGACGCGGCCCAGGTACATCACCACGACGTGCTGAGCCAGCTGGGCGATGACGCCGAGGTCGTGGGTGATGAACACGATCGCCGTGCCGTGGCGGCGCTGCAGATCGCGCAGGAGGTTGAGGATCTGGGCCTGGGTCGTCACGTCGACGGCAGTCGTCGGCTCGTCGGCGATCAGCAGGCGCGGCCGGCACGACAGCGCCATGGCGATCATCGCCCGCTGGCGCAGGCCGCCCGAGAGCTGCCAGGCGTAGGCGTCCACACGCTCGGCCGGCATGGAGATGCCGACGTCGCGGAACAGCTCGACGGTCATCTGCCGGGCGTCGGCGCTCGACAGGGCCGGACCCCGTGGTCGCCACTTGCGCTGGTGCAGGCACAGCGCCTCGACGACCTGGTCGCCGACGGTGTGCACCGGGCTGAAGGCGGCCATCGGCTCCTGGGGGATGAGCGCGATCTCGGCGCCGCGGATGGCGCGCATGGCGGAACCCCGCGGATCCAGCCGGGCCAGGTCCACGACCTCGCCGCCGTCGCCGCGAAACAGCATGCGGCCGCCGACCACGCGACCGGGCGGCTCGACGATCTGCAACACCGCCCGCATGGTCACGCTCTTGCCGCAGCCGCTCTCGCCCACGATGCCGACGACCTGCCCCGCCGGCACCTCGAACGACACGCCATCCACCGCGCGCACGAGGCCCTCGTCGAGGCGGAAGTGCACGCGGAGGTCGTGGACGGCGAGAACCGGCTCCATCAGCGCCCGTAGGGATCGGCGGCGTCGCGCAGGCCGTCGCCGACCAGGTTGAAGGCGAGGACGGCCACGATGACGACCACGCCGGGGACGAGCAACCACGGCGCCAGCGCCAGCGTCTGGATGTTCTGGGCCTCCTGCAGTAGCACGCCCCACGAGATGGCCGGCGGCCGGATGCCGAGGCCCAGGAAGGACAGCGCCGTCTCGTTGATGATCATGGCCGGGATGGCCAGCGTGCTGGTCGCGATGATGTGGCTCAGGAAGTTGGGCACCATGTGGCGGCCGATGATGCGGGCCCGGCTGGCGCCGGCCAGCTCGGCGGCCAGCACGTAGTCCTCCTCACGCAGCGCCAGGAACCGCCCGCGTACCTCGCGCCCGAGCGTCGTCCAGCCCACCAGCGACAGGATCACGGTGATGGCGAGGAAGACCTGCTGCGGCGACCAGTCGCGCGGCAGCGCCGCCGTCAGCGCCAGCCAGATGGGGATCGTCGGCAGCGACTGCAGCAGCTCGATCAGCCGCTGGATCACGACGTCGGTCAGGCCGCCGACGTAACCCGAGATGCCGCCCAGCAGCACGCCGAGCACGACCGAGAGGGTCACCGCGGTGAGGCCGATCGTCATCGAGGTCTGCGTGCCGTGCGCCAGGCGCGACCACTGGTCGCGGCCCAGGCGGTCGGTGCCCAGCAGGTGCAGGCCCCCGGCGGCGTCGGGCGCGGCACCGAGCAGGTGGACGCGCGTGGGGACGAGACCCAGCAGCCGGTAGGGATAGCCGCTCACGAAGAAGCGCACCGGGACCCGGCGCGCCTCGTCCAGGCGCCACTCCATGCGCAGCGTCGTGGGATTGCGCTTGCCGATGATCCCTGGCACCCACGGACGCGGTACCCAGCCGTCGAGGAGCCGGACGCGCTGGACCGGGATGAAGGCCAGGCGCGCGTCGGTGGCCTCGGGATCCTGCGTGCTGAAGAAATCCGGGCACAGCACGATCGTGTAGAAGCCGAGCAGGAGGACGGTGCTCGCCACGGCCAGGCGGTGCCCGCGGAACCGCCACCACACCAGCCGCCAGTTGGAGGCGACGGAGATCCGCTCCTCGGCGCTGGCGTCAGCCATCTTCCACCCGGATGCGCGGGTCGAGCCAGGCCAGGAGGATGTCGGAGACGAGCGTGCCGAGCACGGTGAGACCGCAGTAGATCAGCAAGATCGCGCCGGCCAGGTACATGTCCTGGTTGATCAACGCGCGCAGCAGCAGCGGACCGATGTTCGGCAGGTTCATCACGGTCGCCACGATGAGGCTGCCCGAGAAGAGCAGCGGCAAGTACCAGCCGATCTAGCTCACCAGAGGATTCAGCGCCAGGCGCACGGGATACCGCACCACGAGCCGCCACTCCGACAGGCCCTTGGCCCGCGCCGTGGTGACGTAGGGCTTGTGCAGCTCGTCGAGCAGGTTGGCCCGCATGACGCGGGTGAGCCGGGCCGTCCCCGCCACCCCCAGGACCACCACCGGCAGCCAGAGGTGCGCGAGCAGATCGAAGACGCGTCGCCAGCTCCACGGCGCCTCCACGAATTCCGCCGAGAAGAGGCCAGTGACCGACACGCCGAAGTACGCGAAGGCGCCCCACATGAGCACCAGGGCCAGCATGAAGTTCGGGGTGGCGACGCCGACGTAGTTCAGCACCGTGAAGACGTAGTCGAGCACCGAGCGGGGATGCGTCGCCGAGTAGATGCCGGCCGGGA
>JBKOZA010000248.1:0-3205 GCA_046725675.1 Candidatus Methylomirabilota bacterium | reverse complement strand
GGTGACGGTCAATGGGCGGGGGTATCGGTGGCCGGGGAGGCCGGTGGTGGTGGTGTGTGTGGATGGGTGCGAGCCGGAATATGTGACGCGGGCGGTGCAGAGCGGGGCGGCGCCGTGGCTGGGAGACGTCGTGGCGAGGGGGACGGCGCTCGAGGTCGATGCGGTCGTGCCCACCTTCACCAATCCCAACAACCTCTCGATCGTGACCGGCGTGCCGCCAGCGGTGCACGGGATCTGCGGCAACTACTTCTACGACCGGGACGCCGGCGTGGAAGTGATGATGAACGACCCCAAGTACCTGCGGGCCGAGACGATCCTGGCGGCGCTGTCGCGCGCGGGCGCCTCGCTGGCGGTGGTGACGGCCAAGGACAAGCTGCGGCGCCTGCTCGGCCACGGCATGCGCGGGATCTGTTTTTCCTCGGAGCAGGCCGATCGCACGACCGTGGCCGAGCACGGCCTCGACGACGCGCTGGGTCTCGTCGGGCTCCCGCTGCCGTCGGTCTACAGCGCCGCGCTCAGCGAGTTCGTCTTCGCGGCCGGCGTGAAGCTGATGGAGTCGGCGCGGCCCGACGTCATGTACCTGTCGACGACCGACTACGTCCAGCACAAGCATGCACCGGGCACGCTCGAGGCCAACGACTTCTACCGGATGATGGACGGCTACCTCGCCAAGCTGGGCGCGCTCGGCGCCACCGTCGCGCTCACCGCGGATCACGGGATGAATGCCAAGACCGATGCGGCCGGCGCGCCGTCGGTGGTGTACCTGCAGGACGTGCTGGACGGCTGGCTCGGCGCCGCGACGGCGCGAGTCATCCTGCCGATCACCGACCCCTACGTCGTTCACCACGGCGCGCTCGGCTCGTTCGCGACGGTGTACCTGCCGGCGGCCGTCGATGCGGGGGCGATCAAGGGCCGGCTCGCTGCGCTGCCCGGCGTGGAGCTGGTCCTCGAGCGGGCGGCGGCGTGCGCGCGGTTCGAGCTGCCGCCGGACCGCATGGGCGATCTGGTGGTGATCTCGGCGCGGAACGTCGTGCTGGGCACCGCCGTCGCCCGCCACGACCTCTCCGGGCTCGACGCTCCCCTGCGCTCGCACGGGGGCCTCAGCGAGCAGCGGGTGCCCCTGCTGGTGAATCGCCCGCTGGATGGGCCGACGCCGAGCGGGCGGCTGCGCAACTTCGACGTCTTCGACATCGCGCTCAACCGGGTGGCCGCGTGACGCGCGAGTGGGTGCTGCTCAATCCCGGCCCCGCCAACACGAGCCCGCGCGTGCGGCAGGCGCTGCTGACGCCGGACCTCTGCCACCGGGAGCCCGAGTTCTTCGAGGTGATGCGCGAGTGTCGGGACCGGCTGGTGCGCGCGGCCGGCGCCGCGCCCGCGTTCGGCGCCGTGCTCTTCACCGGCTCCGGCACCGCGGCCGTGGAGGCGACGGTGGCGTCGGCGGTGCCCGAGGGCCGCGCCGTGCTCGTGGTCGACAACGGCGTGTACGGCGACCGCCTGCTCCGGATCGCGCGCGCCCACCGGATTCCGACCCGGACGCTCTCCTACGATGTGACGACGCCGGTGGTGCCGGCCGACGTGGCCCGGGCGCTCCGCGAAAACCCCGAGATCAGCCACGTCGCGCTCGTCCACCACGAGACGACGACGGGCCTGCTGAATCCCGTCGAGGCGGTTGCCGACGTGACCGCCGCTGCCGGGGGGCGCGTCATCGTGGATGCGATGAGCAGCCTCTTCGGCGAGCCGCTCGACGTGAGCCACGAGGGTATCGACTTCGTGACCGCGAGCGCCAACAAGTGCCTGCAGGGCATTCCGGGGGTCTCGTTCGTGCTGGCGCGTCGCACGGCCCTGGCCGCGCTGCAGGGGCAGCCTGCCCGCAGCGTGTACCTCGACCTCGCCCATCACTGGACGACCCAGGAGGCGGACAACACGCCGTTCACGCCTGCCGTCCAGGTGCTGCATGCCATGCGCGAGGCGCTGCTCGAGCTGGAAGAGGAGGGAGTGGCGGAGCGCATCGCGCGCTACGGCGAGAACTGCCGGGTCCTGCGGCAGGGGATGGCGGCGCTCGGCTTCGACATCCTGGTGCCGGAGGGGGCGCGCTCGCGCATCCTGACGACGTTCAGACTCAAGCCCGGCCTGCACTACGACGCGCTGCACGACGCGATGAAGCGACGCGGCTACGTCATTTACGCCGGCCAGGGCCAGATCCGGACCTACGCGTTCCGCGTCGCCAACATGGGCACGCTGACCCCCAAGGACATGCAGGCCGTGGTGGCGGCCTTCGGGGAGTGTCTGGCCGAGCTCGACGCGTGACCGGGGAGTGAGCCTCGGCGCCCTCGTCCTGGTCGCCACCGCCGCCGGCCTGCATGCGGGCTGGAACGCGATCGCCAAGCGGGGCGGTGACCCCGTCGTCTTCCTGTGGCTCGCCACGCTGGTCTCGAGCGTGGCATTGCTGCCGCTCGGCGCGTGGTACCTCGTGACCGACGGACTCCCCGCGACGGCGTTGCCGTTCGTTGGTGCCACGATCGTGCTGCACACCGTGTACTTCTACGCCCTGGGGCGCGCGTACGCCTCGGGGGCGTACTCGCTGGTGTACCCGGTGGCCCGCGGGTTGGGGGTGGCGCTGGTGCCGATCCTCGCACTGCTGCTGCTCGACGAGCGGCTGTCACCGCTCGGCACGCTCGGTGTCCTGCTGGTCGTGGCCGGCATCGTTTCCCTGCATCGGCTGCCGGTCGGCGATGCCGCTCTCTCCGCGGCCCCGCGCCGGGCCTTGCTGTGGCCAATCGTCACCGGGCTGACGATCGCCGGCTACTCGCTGGTGGACAAGGCCGGAGTCGCGCGCCTCAATCCGGTGCCGTACATCTTCTTGATGGAGGGGGGCTGCGCCCTGGTCGGGCTGCCACTCATCCGCCTTCGCCATGACGCCGTCCGGCTCGAGGCCCGGGGCTGGCGTCGCATCGTGCTGGCTGCCCTCATGAGCACGCTGGCGTACACCCTGGTGCTGTTCGCCTTCCGGCTCTCGAAGACGGGCTACGTCGTCGCCTCCCGCGAGCTGTCGATCGTGCTGTCGGCGGTAATCGGCAGCCTGTGGCTCCGGGAGGGGCGGCTGGCTCCGCGCCTCACCGGCGCGGCCATCGTTCTGAGCGGCGTCGTCTGCATCGCGCTCGCGCGCTGAGCGCCGGCGGAGGGCCGACGTTCTCCCTGGCACTCC
>JBKOZA010000247.1:0-1854 GCA_046725675.1 Candidatus Methylomirabilota bacterium | reverse complement strand
GTCCGGGTAGGTCAGGAGGTCGTCGATGATGAGCGGGCTATTCTGGAGCACCGCCCGCTCGTAGACCGACCCGGTGAACTCGGCCGTCGTGTGGTGGGCGGAATCGGCGAAGATGCACGCTTGCTCGTGGCTCGACGCGTCGTTCAGGATGAGCACCCGGTCCCCCTCCACCGCCGCGAGGCCGAGGCGTAGGTCGGGCCGCCGGAAGAACGTCCGAAGCTTCGACTGAAGTCCCTGGAAGTGAGAGTGCGACACGATCGAGTCCTTGTCGATCAGGTCGCGCTTGAGAGAGGACAGCACCTCCTGGTCGGTGACGTCCACCGCCTTCACGATCATGAAACCGCGCAGCACGAAGCGCTCTGGGGGCAGGAGCCCGCGGAGATAGTCACCGTCGACGAGGCCGGTGGGCAGCCGCTGCCGCGCCGCATCGGTCAGCGGCGGCTTGGGACCGCGGACCTCGACCTCCACGAAGCGCCAGTCGAACTGCAGCCGGAAGTGCTGATCCAGTCCGGTGGCGGCGTCGACGGCGGTGAAGATCACGGGAACGTCGCCCCCCAGATCGATGCCGTATACGCGCTCGAGAATCAATTCGTAGGCGAGCAAGAGCCGCGCGGCGGCCAGCGTTTGTTCGACGCTGTGCGCCTGCAGGAAGCTCGCCCGGCCCTGGAGTGATCCGTCCGCGCTCATCAGCGCGCGCCGGAAGGGAGGCGTCGCGTAGAACGCCCGCAGCTGGAACGGGAACAGGGCCGCGCCATACTCCTGCTCCCAGAAGGCCGGCGGGAACATCGCGGTCATCATCAGATCCACGAACGCGCGATGCTTCTCGACGACGGACAGATCCTCGATCAGCCCGGCCAGCTCGGGCGCCTCACGCGCCTTTTGACGAACGATGCCCGGTATCGGTCCCCGGCCAAACTCGTGGTAGGCCGAGAGCTGCGTCCAGAAGGTGATCAGTGGCGCGAGGCTGAGCTCACACCTGAACGGGAACGCCGCCGGATCCAGGGCGGTGGTCCCCGGAGCGCTGGCCGAAGCTGACGTCAGGCTACCCGCCGTCGCCACGTAGAGATTCTACCAACTTCGTCCATCGGTCGCCGGTCGCGAGTACGCTTCTCACCTCATCGGCTTTGGCGGGCTTTGGCTCTCGTTGGGCGCAACTTCCCGCACCTTCCCGGGAAGGAGAGCACCTGACGCCTTGCGGCGCCTCTACCGCCCCGCGCGTGGTCCGTCGCTGAAGAGTGACGGAACGAATGTATGTGGATCCGCCGGCTCGGTGAGGAGCGCTTGCTGTCGCGGGGTGAGCGGGACATCGGGTGGCGGAAGGACCCGCGCCCGCGACCACGCCATCTGGGAGACGCAATACTTGTAGAGCAGAGTTCGGCGCTCGTGGTCGGCTCTCCATGGGGCTGTTCCGTGCATCACCGCCTCGGAGAACAGTACGACCGACCCCGCCGGTACGTCCGGAATGACCACGCACGAGGCCTTCTCCGGAGCCTCGTGGATCTGGCGCGGCAGCTTGAAGTGACTCTTGTGACTCCCGGGAATGCACCAGAATCCCCCATATGCCGGTCCGGCATCGGTAAGATTCCAGGCCACGACCGTGAACCCCTCGTAGATGCCGTGAGGAGCAAAGTGAAAGCGCTCTCCTGGCTTCGTGAAGGAGTTGGGCGCCGAAGCCCCGTAGTCCGCGTGCATGGACCCCATGGTCTGCCCCTTGTGCATGCGGATCCCGTAGAGACGGTCCAGCCGAAAGCAGTCCCCGAGCCGAAGGCGAAGAATTGGCAAGATCGCCTCATGATCCAGCAGGCGACAGAACGGCTCCCCCCAGTTGAGGAAGCCATGATCCGCTCCGTGCAG
>JBKOZA010000246.1:0-6318 GCA_046725675.1 Candidatus Methylomirabilota bacterium | reverse complement strand
GAGCCAGTAGCCGCCCCAGCGCAGGACGCCCCAGTGCACGGCGGTGGGCCGCGCCAGCCGGCGAGCTTCCTGCGTCGTCGCCGCCGTCCCCGTCCGCACGGCCCAGACGATCTCGAGGTCGTCGAGCCGGCGGCCGGCCCGTTTGACGCCGCGCTCGAGGTGCTCGAGCGCGCGCTGGATGATGCCGGGATTGAAGCCGACCAGGAGCAGAACCCCGTCGGCGATCTCGCCGGCGAACTCGATGGCCTTCGGGCCGGACGCGGCCATGAGCACCGGCAGCGGCCGGCCCGAGGCGTACGCGAGCCGTCCTGGCGTGCCGCCGAAGTCCACGCGCTGGCCAGCCAGCAGCGCCTTCACCGTCGTGATGCAACGGCGCATCTCGGCGAGGGTCGCCGGCTTGCGACCGATCGTGCTCGCCGATGTGTACCCGGTGCCGATCACGAACTTCACGCGCCCCGGCGCCAGCTCCTCGACGGTCTGGATGGCGCCCGCCAGGACGGAGGCGTCGCGGGTGAACGGGTTGGTGACGGCGGGAAACAAGGTCAGTCGCGACGTGTTCGTGGCGGCCTGGCCGAGCACGACGAACGTGTCGCGCGAGATCATCTGGCTGTCGAGGATGCCGGCGCCGTCGAAGCCGGCGCTCTCCACGCTCTGGATCAGGCGGATCAGCGCGGGCATCGGCGCGGTGCCGGGAATGCGCATGTGGACGCGGATGGTCTGGCTCATCGTGCAGGGATACTCGCCCTGCCCGGGGGTGGCGTCAAGGCGAGGGCGCCAGCCTGGTCGAGCCGTCGCCCTGGTACACGTAGCGGAACGTCGGGCACCCGGGCGTCGCGTGGGGACAGTAGTAGCCGACCATCTCGAGCTTGGCGTAACGACCGTCGACCGTGCGCACGGCCCACACGTGCGGCCTGGCCGTCAGCACGTGCGAGAAGAAGCCGTAGCGATACCAGCCGGCGATGGCGGGGTTGCGCGGGTCCGCCTGCCCCTCGTTGGCCTGATAGCCCTCGGCCGGCACGGCGCGCACCTCGTCGAGGCGCCGCTCGCCGAGGTCGAGGATCCCGGCGCCGGGACCGGCCACGATCGCGTAGCGCCGGAACCCCAGGTCCGCCGGCATCTCGACCACCGATCCGAGTCGGAAGGAGAAATGGCGCCAGACGTCCGGGGCCGTGGCATCCACCGTGTAGAGGATGGGGCCGACCAGGCCCGCCGCGGCCTCGCGCGGGTCCGGCGGCGTCGGCGCGTACGTCGGCACATCGGTCGGGCGCAGCGTCAACGCGACGAGGGTCACGGCGAGGGCGACGACGCCTGCCGCCCCCAGCCACGGCATCAGAGGCTTCAAAAAGGCGGCGAGGCGCCGTCCGGCAGCGGCGTGTCGAAGGCGAAGAGCACGCCGGCGATCAGCCGATAGTGCCCGGCCAGCACGACGAGCTCCATGAGCCCGCTGAGGCCCAGGTCGCGCTCCACCTCGTCCTGGAGGCCACGGGGGATCGACTCCAGGGCGAGGACGTGCTGCACGACGCGGGCCGGCCGGGCCAGGCGCGGCGGCAGCGCGGCCAGGTCGCCGCGCGCGCGAACACGCTCGATCACGTCGTCGGGCAGCCCCTCGCGCCGCGCGATCTTCGCGTGGGCCACCCACTCGTAGGGCTGCTCGATGGCGCGCGCCGTGACCAGCACGGCCAGCTCCCGGATGTCGCCCGGCAGTGTCCCCCCGAAGCGCAGGTACTCGCCGAGCTCGCCGACGTGCTCGGCGAGCTCGGGATGGTGCATGAGCGAGGCGAACGGGCCGCGCACCGCGCCGCGCTTGGCCGCGATCTTCTCGTACACGCGCTTGGCCTCGGGTGGCAGCGAGTCGATCGGATCCGCAAGCTTGGCCATGGGCTCGTCCTCCTTGTCGGCGCAGTCTAGCCCGAATCACTCCCGCGCGCGACGCCGCCGCCGGGCGCTCCGAGCCTCTCTTGGCCATTTTTCGGGCACTCACTCGCGCAACACCGAGGAGCGCCACGGCTTTGCCGGGGCGCGACGAGCGTTGGGGGGCTTGGGGGCCATTTCGGGGCCCCCATGTCAGATGGCATGGCACACTGGATCGGTTGTCTGTGATGCAGACGTCGGATCTCCTCAAGGAGCTGCGCATCGATCGGGAGGCGGCACCACGGCGGGCGCGCGGGCGGTGGCTCGTCGTCGGCCTGGGCGTGCTGCTCGTCCTCGCCGCCGGGGCCTGGCTCGTCCGGGCGCGGCTGGCGCCTCCTGCCGTGCGCACGGCGACCGTGAGGGCGGCGGCGACGGCGGGCGGCGCCGGGTCCGTGCTCGACGCCAGCGGCTACGTGACCGCGCGCCGGCAGGCGACGGTGTCGGCCAAGATCACCGGCAAGGTCACCGAGGTGCTCATCGAGGAGGGCCAGCGCGTGCAGGAGGGTGCCGTGCTGGCCCGGCTCGACGACACCGAGGCCCGCGCCCAGCTGGTCCTGGCGCGCGCGCAGCTCGCCGCCGCCCGCTCGCAGGAGGGCGAGATCCGCGCGATGCTCGCCCAGACCGAGCGCGACTACACGCGGCAGCAGGAGCTCTACTCCCGCCAGCTCGTCCCCGCCCAGGCGCTCGACGCCGCGCTCGCCCAGCGTGACATGCTCCGCGCTCGGCTGGCCAACAACGTCGAGCAGGTCCGGGTGGCCACCGAGTCCGTCAAGGTCGCTGAGGTCCAGCTCGACAACACCGTCATTCGCGCGCCGTTCAGCGGCGTGGTGGTGGCGAAGTCCGCCCAGCCGGGCGAAATGATCTCGCCCATCTCGGCCGGGGGCGGCTTCACGCGCACCGGCATCGGGACCATCGTGGACATGGACTCGCTGGAGATCCAGGTGGACGTCAACGAGTCCTTCATCAATCGCGTCACCGCCGACCAGCCGGTGGAGGCCACGCTGAACGCGTATCCCGACTGGAAGATCCCGGGGTCGGTCATCGCCATCATCCCGACCGCCGATCGCAGCAAGGCCACCGTCAAGGTCCGCATCGCGATCAGGGCGAAGGACCCGCGCATCGTGCCCGACATGGGCGCGCGGGTGGCCTTCCTCACGACCCAGGCGACCGGCCGGCCGGCGCCCACCCCCGCCGTGCTCGTCCCCGCCGACGCCGTGCGCGGCGAGGGCAACGCCGCCGCCGTGTTCGTCTACACCGGCGAGCGCGTCGAGCGGCGCCCGGTGACCCTCGGCCAGGCCGTCGGCGCCGAGCGTGAGGTCGTCAACGGCCTGCGTCCCGGCGAGCGCGTGGTGGTGGCGCCACCGCCGGCGCTCAAGGACGGCGACGCCGTGCGGCTCGTGGAGGGCGCCCGGTGAGCGCGCTCGTCGAGGTCCGCGGTGTCACCAAGACGTACCGGCGCGGCGACGAGAGGATCGAGGTGCTGCACGGGATCCATCTCGACATCCCCCGCGGCGACTTCGTCGCGCTCATGGGGCCGTCGGGATCGGGCAAGACGACGCTGCTCAACCTCATCGGCGGCCTCGACACCCCGACCTCGGGCACGATCACCGTCGACGGGCAGCGCATCGACCAGCTCGGCAGCGGCGACCTGTCGCGCTGGCGGGCGGCCAACGTCGGCTTCGTCTTCCAGTTCTACAACCTGCTGCCGGTGCTCTCGGCCCAGCGCAACGTCGAGCTGCCGCTGCTGCTGACCGGGCTCAGCGCGGCCCAGCGCCGGCGGCACGCCGAGATCGCGCTGACGCTGGTCGGGCTGCGCGACCGGGCGCGGCACAAGCCCCGGGAGCTGTCGGGCGGGCAGGAGCAGCGGGTGGCCATCGCTCGCGCGATCGTGTCCGATCCCACGCTGCTCGTCTGCGACGAGCCCACCGGCGACCTCGACCGAGGCACCGCCCAGGAGATCATGCGGCTGCTGCAGACGCTCAACCACGATCACGGCAAGACCATCGTCATGGTGACGCACGATCCCAAGGCGGCCGAGCACGCGCGGCGGGCGCTGCACCTGGACAAGGGCACGCTGGCGCCGGCGGAGGGCCTGGAGACGGCGTGAAGTTCGTCCCGCTGCTGTGGGCGCAGCTGTTCCGGCGGAAGACGCGCACGGTCCTCACGCTGCTGTCGGTGCTGGTGGCGTTCCTGCTGTTCGGGCTGCTGCAGGCAGTGCAGATCGCCTTCGAGTCGGGCGCGGATGCCGCCGACGCCAAGCGGCTGCTGACCACCGCGCGCTACTCGATCATCGAGCCGCTGCCGATGTCCTACCTGGCCCGGATCGAGCGTGTGCCCGGCGTGGTCGCCGTGGCCAACGCCGACTGGTTCGGGGCCAAGTACCAGAACGAGAGCAACGCCTTCCCGGTGTTCGCGGTGGACCCGGCCCGCTATCTGGACATGTACCCGGAGTTCACCGTCGGCGCCGCCCACCGCGAGGCGTTCATCAAGACGCGCACCGGCGCCCTCGCCGGCCAGCGCCTGGTCGACCGCTACGGCTGGAAGGTCGGGCAGAAGCTGCCGATCGCCTCGGAGATTCACACCAAGACCGACGGCAGCCTCACCTGGGAGTTCGACCTCGTCGGGGCGCTCGACGCCGAGGACCCGGCGGTGCGCGGCAGCACCGACGTGGTGCTGATCAACGTCGCCTACTTCGACGAGGCCCGCCAGTTCGGGAAGGGCAAGACCGGCTGGTACATCGTACGCATCGCCGACGCCGAGCAGGCCAAGCCGATCGCCAGCGACATCGACCGGCTGTTCATGAACTCGCCCGACGAGACCAAGACGGCGCCGGAGAAGGAGTTCGCCCTCGGCTTCGCCAAGCAGATCGGCGACATCGGCGCCCTGGTCACCCGCATCCTGCTCGCCGTCTTCTTCACGATCCTGATCCTCACCGGCAACACCATGGCCCAGTCGATCCGCGAGCGGGTGCCCGAGCTCGCCATCCTCAAGACGCTGGGCTTCTCCGACGGGCTGGTGACCGCGCTGGTCCTCGGCGAGGCGCTGCTGCTGCTCGTCCTCGGCGGGGCCGGCGGCATGGTGGCCGCCGTGAGTCTGATACCGAGGCTGAACGCCTCGACCGGCGGCCGCTTCCCGCCCCTGTTCGTCGCCGGCGAGACGTGGCTGCTGGCGGCGACGCTCGCCGTGGCCCTGGCCCTGGCGGTCGGCCTGCCGCCCGCGCTGCGGGTGCGCCGGCTGCGCATCGTGGACGCGCTGGCCGGGCACCGGTGATGCGATGGCCTGGCTGAACCAGGTCGCCAAGATCACGCTGATCAATCTGCAGAACGTCCCGCGACGGCTCGGCACCTCGCTGGTCGTCGTGGTCGGCATCGCGGGCGTGGTGGGCGTGCTCGTCTCGGTGCTGGCGATGTCGGAGGGCTTCCGCCACACGCTGGCCAGCACCGGGCGGCCCTCGCGCGTGATGATGCTCCGGGCCGGCTCCGACGCCGAGCTGTCCAGCGGCGTCGCGCGCGATCAGGCCGTGGTGCTGGCCAGCCTGCCGGCCATCGCCCGCGACGCCCAGGGCCGTCCGCTCGTTTCGGCCGAGATCGTGGTGATGGTCGATCTGCCCCGCAAGGGCCAGACCGACCCCAACAACGTGCCGTTCCGCGGGGTGCAGCCGCCGGCCTTCCGCGTCCGCGACGAGGTCGCGATCGTCGAGGGCCGGCCCTTCACCCGCGGCGTCCGCGAGGTGATCGTGGGCCGCAAGGCCGCCGCGCAGTTCGAGGGCCTGGCGGTCGGCTCGCGCATCGCCTTCCGCGACAGCGACTGGACCGTGGTGGGCGTCTTCACCAGCGGCGGCGACGTCCACGAGTCGGAGATCTGGGCCGACGCCGACGTCGCGATGTCGGCGTTCCGTCGCGACGGCTTCCAGTCGGTGACCGCCGCCCTCGGCGACCCCTCCGACGCCGGCCTGGCCGCCCTCAAGGAGTCGATCGCGCGCGACCGGCGGCTGGCGATCAGCGTGCTGCGCGAGCCCGAGTACTACGCCAAGCAGGCCTCGGTGCTCGGCGAGCTGATCGACGGGCTCGGCTACAGCGTCTCCGTGTTCATGGCCGTGGGCGCCACCTTCGGCGCGCTCAACTGCATGTACTCGGCGATCGCCAGCCGTCAGGTCGAGATCGCCACGCTGCGCGCCATCGGCTTCGGCGGCGCGCCGGTGGTGGCCTCGGTGATGGTCGAGGCGCTCGTGCTCGCCCTGGTCGGCGGTGTGGTGGGCGGCGCCCTGGCCTACGTCTACTGCGACGGCGCCTCGCTCTCGACGCTGAACTTCAACACCTTCTCGCAGGTCGCCTTCGACTTCCGCGTCACCGCAGCGCTACTGGCCAAGGGGCTCGGCTGGGCCCTGGTCATCGGCCTGCTCGGCGG
>JBKOZA010000245.1:0-1417 GCA_046725675.1 Candidatus Methylomirabilota bacterium | reverse complement strand
TCGAGGCACGGATGCGCGAGCTGGAACAGGACAACGCGCGGCTACGCGCGGAGCTGGCGCGACGCGCGGTCACTCGTAGCCCGGAGGGGGCGTGAACCCGCCGAGCTCGCCCGCCACGAGGGCGGCGAACCGCAGCGGCGTGCGGTCCTCGAGGTAGGGGCCGATCGCCTGCAGCCCCATGGGAAGGCCGCCGCGCGTGAGCCCCACGGGGAACGCGGTGGCGGGCTGACCGGCCAGCGTCGCCACCGCGGGATAGACGAGGCCGAGCTCGCGCAGCGTCGGCTGGCCGTTCACGTCGAGCGTCTTGGTGATCGACGCGGCGGTGCTCGGCCACGGCTTGTCCCAGTGCGGAAAGGCCGGCGTGAAGAACGCGGGCGCCAGCAGGACGTCCCACTCCCGGAAGAAGGCGCGCCAGCCGGCCCGGTGCGCCTCGCGCCGGGCGATCCAGACGATGTAGTCGGGCGCCGCGCTCTCGATCCCGGCCCGCTGCGCTCGACTCCACTCGTCGTCGCGGGTGCGCAGGACCTCCAGCTGCGCGCGCCGTTGCTCGGCGGTGCCGAACGACCAGATCACGGCCGTCAGCAGGGTCAGGTAGAGCGAGTAGTGCTGTCGGTGGTCCCCCAGCGTCTCGGGCTGCGCAACCTTGACCTGGCAGCCCAGACGCCCAAGCCGGGACGCGAGCGCGTCGAGCGCCGCGGCGATCTCCGTGTCGACCGGCACCCAGTCGAGCGCGGGTAGCACGGCGACGCGAAAGTCGGCGAGGCGCTGGTGCCGGGCGGCGGGCAGCGCCAGGCGCCAGGCGACCTCCTCGTCGGTCTCGGCGCCGGCGGCGACGTCGAGCCCCAGCTCCAGATCCTCGGCCGAGCGGGCCATCGGCCCCTCGACGCCCATGAAGACGGCGGGATTGGGCGTCGGCGGAAACGGAAACTGTCCGCTCCGCGGCAGCACGGTCTCGCTCGGCCGGTGGCCGTAGACACCGCAGAAGGCGGCCGGCACGCGGATGGAGCCGCCGATGTCGCTGCCGAACTCGAGCGGCGTCAGGCCGGCGGCGAGCGCCGCGGCGCCACCGCCGGTCGAGCCACCCGGCGTGCGCGACAGGTCCCAGGGGTTGTTCGTGCGGCCGTAGATCGGGTTGGCCGACTGCCAGTCGGCCAACATCTGGGGGACGTTGGTCTTGGCCATCACGGTGGCGCCGGCGGCCTTGACGCGCGCGGTCACCAGCGCGTCGTGCTCGGAGCGGAAGTCTTTCCAGAACGGCATGCCGCACGTCGTGCGCAGCCCGCGCACGTTGTACGACTCCTTCAGCGTCATCGGCAGCCCCAGCAGCGCCGCCGACTCGCCCCGGGCGCGGCGGGCGTCGGCGGCCTCGGCATCGCGGCGGGCGCGCTCGAAGTCGGGCTCCACGATGGCGTTGAGC
>JBKOZA010000244.1:0-6658 GCA_046725675.1 Candidatus Methylomirabilota bacterium | reverse complement strand
TCGCCGCCGGCCTGGCGCGGGCGCACGTGGGCCAGGGGACCTTCGTGGCGGGTGACCAGCCCCTCCGGGCCGATGGCCGGGTTCCGGCTCCGGCGCCGATCGATTGGACGGCTCTGCTGTCGCGGAGCGCGCGCACGGCGGCCGCCGACGAGGAGCGTCGGCGGGCCCTGGGCGCGCCGAGCGGCGTCCCCGCCACGCTCATCTCGTTTGCCGGGGGCATGCCGGACAGCACCCTGTTTCCGACCGACGCCTTCCGCCGCGTCCTCAACCAGGTCGTGCGTGACGAGGGCGGGGCGCTGCTCCAGTACTCCTCGGTGGGGGGATACGCGCCGCTGCGCCGGTACCTGGCCGGGTACCTGCTGCGGTTCGGCGTGGAGGCGCGCGCCGAGGAGATCCTCATCGTGAACGGCTCGCAGCAGGGCTTCGACCTGATCGCCCGAACGCTCGTCGATCCCGGCGACCTCGTGGCCATCGAGCAGCCGACCTACGCCGGCGCGATGCAGGCCTTCCGGTCGTTCGGGGCCCGGCTGCTGCCGGTGGACTGGGACGAGGCCGGGCCGCGACCCGACGTGTTCGAGCGCCTGTGCGAACGGCAGACGCCCAAGCTCTTCTACTGCCAGCCGAGCGCGCACAACCCGACCGGCCTCACGATCGAGCCGGAGGTCGGGCGCCGACTCCTCGCCACCGCCGCGCGACACCAGGTGCCGATCGTCGAGGATGGCTTCGATGGCAGCCTTCACTACGGCGCGCGGCCGAGCGCCCCGCTCAAGGCCGCCGACCAGGCCGGCGTCGTGCTCTACATCGGCACCTTCTCCAAGATCCTCTTCCCGGGGCTGCGCCTGGGCTGGCTGGTGGCGCCGCCGCCGGTCATCGAGCGCCTGCAGGCCGCCAAGCAGCTGGCCGACCTGCACACGAACGCGGTGCTGCAGGCGGCGGTCCACCGCTTCTGCGAGCGGCGCCTGCTGGAGCGCCACGTCACGCGGGTGACGGTGGAGTACGCGCGTCGGCGCTCGCTCCTGCTGGCCGCGCTGCGCCGTCGGATGCCGGAGGGTGTGACGTGGACGGAGCCGCGCGGCGGCTTCTCGCTCCTGCTCACGCTGCCGCCGGGGCTCACGGCGACGACGCTGCTGCCGGTGGCGATCGAGCGGGGCGTGGCCTTCACACCTGGCCCCGCCTTCTTCCTCGACGGCGGCGGCGAGCGCACGCTGCGCCTGGCGTTCTCCTCGGTGGCGGCGATGCGGATCGACGAGGGCGTGCGCCGGCTGGCCGAGGCGATCAAGACGACGCGGCGGCAGCCGCCGCCGCGGCGCCACGAGCGCGACATGGTCTCGGTGGTATAAGTTTTCGGGCTCCAAGGGAGGGTTGAGCGATGGACGAGTTGAACGGACTGCGGATCGCGGATCGCAAGCACATCGGGCTGGCCGAGATGCTCAAGGGCGGCGTCATCATGGACGTCACCAACGCCGAGCAGGCCAAGATCGCCGAGGACGCCGGGGCGGCCTCCGTCATGGCGCTGGAGCGCGTGCCGTCGGACATCCGGCGCGACGGCGGCGTCGCCCGCATGTCGCCGGTGAAGAAGATCCAGGAGATCCAGAAGGCGGTCACGATCCCGGTGATGGCCAAGGCCCGGATCGGTCACTTCGTGGAGGCGCAGATTCTGGAATCACTGGGGGTGGACTACATCGACGAGTCGGAGGTGCTGACGCCGGCCGACGAGCACTTCCACATCGACAAGTTCGCCTTCCGGATCCCGTTCGTGTGCGGTTGTCGCGACCTGGGCGAGGCGCTCCGGCGCATCGGCGAGGGTGCGGCGATGATCCGCACCAAGGGCGAGGCTGGCTCGGGCAATATCGTGGAAGCCGTCCGCCACATGCGCGCCGTGATGTCCGGCGTGAAGCGGCTCACCACGCTCGGCCCTGAGGAGCTGATGACCGAGGCCAAGAATCTCGGCGCGCCCTACGAGCTGGTCCGCTGGATCGCGCGGACGGGCAAGCTGCCGGTGCCGAACTTCTCGGCCGGCGGCATCGCCACGCCGGCCGACGCCGCCCTGATGATGCAGCTGGGCGCCGAGGCGGTCTTCGTCGGCTCCGGCATCTTCAAGTCGTCCGATCCGGCCCGCCGCGCCAAGGCCATCGTGCAGGCGACGACGCACTTCAAGGATCCCGACGTGCTCGTGAAGGTGAGCGAGGACCTCGGCGACGCGATGGTCGGCCTGGAGATCTCCAAGATGGCCGAAAAGGACCTGCTGCAGACACGCGGCTGGTAGCGATGGCGGCGATCGGACGACGGCCGTGAAGATTGGCGTGCTCGCGTTGCAGGGCGACTTCGCCCTGCACGCTCGGGCGCTGGCCCGGTGTGGGACCGGCGTGGACGTCGTGGAGGTCCGCAAGCCCGAGCAGCTGGACGACCTCGACGGGCTGATCGTCCCCGGCGGCGAGAGCACCACGCTGCTCAAGCTGATGGACGCCTGGGGGTTCGTACCGGCCCTGGAGAAATTCCACGCCGGCGGGCGACCCGTCTTCGGCACCTGCGCGGGACTCATCCTGGTCGCGCGCGAGGTGACGGGTCCCCGTCAGTTCTCGCTCGGTCTGATCGACGTCGGCGTCGAGCGCAACGCGTACGGGCGCCAGCGGGAGTCGTTCGAGGCCGCGGGCACGGCGGATCTCGGCAGCGCGCCGGCGCCGATCGAGATGGTGTTCATCCGTGCCCCGCGCATCCGCCGCGTCGGCGAAGACGTGCAGACGTTGGCCCGGCACGCCGGCGAGCCGGTGCTGGCGCGCCAGGGGACCGTGCTGGTCGCCACGTTCCATCCCGAGCTGACCGACGATCCCACGATCCACCGCTACTTCTGCCGGATGGTCGAGGAGGCGCGTCGCCCATGACGGCGACGCGCCCGATCGGGGAACCCCGCGGGCACGATACGGCTTGACAGCCGGCAGGAATGGGAGAGTATGTTCCTGGTCGGACCACCCGACCGGCCAAGTGTGTCCCCGGCCCGAGGAGGAGCCCGTATGGCAGCGCTGATCTGTGAGGTCGTCTACCGCGGTATCTTCCAGAAGAACCTTGCGGCCCGCATCGCGCGGGGCATCGTCCTGTCAGCGCGCAAATCCGGTCGCTGGGGCATCGCCTTCGGCCGCTACGGCGACAGCCCGCAACGCAACGGGATCCCCGCCAAGGACTTCGCCATCGTCGCCGACACCAAGGAAGAGCTCGAGCAGAACATGGCCCGCTACGAGCCCAAGCACACCGACGTGACCATCGTGCTCGACGACACGCTGTCCAAGGGCGTCGAGTCGTGGGCCTGGTATGGCCTGCAGCCGATCAACCGGCTGACGGTGCCCGGCGGGACCGTGTTGATGACCTCCCTGCAGTCCTTCGAGTCGCTCCTCAAGGACATCCACAAAAAGGACGTGTCCTACAAGCTTTCGCTCCTGCGCGCCAAGGCAAGCTTCTCGGGCCTGTGGGTGCACAAGGAGGACCACACGGAGGCGCGGGTCCTGGGGGCCCTCGCCAAGATCGCGCCCGCGTTCCTGACGCTCGACGCGGTCGGCCAGGCCATCCAGGAGATCGAGTGGGGCTCCGACCTCAAGGTCGCCTCCGCCCGCAAGGCCTTCGACCGGCTGGAGACGCGCGAGGTGAAGACCACCGAGGGCAATGTCGAGATCCCGTACTCGTTCGAGATGCCCAAGTGGTGGGAGATGCGCGAGGGGGTCACCATACCGGCCATTCCCATCGGCAAGCCGAAGGAGGGCGGGCAGGGCTACGTGCCCGAGCGCAACCCGTACTTCAAGAAGTTCACGACCCGCACGATGCGTCCGGTGATCGACTTCGACACCTGCGTGAAGTGCAACCTGTGCTGGATCTCCTGCCCGGACTCCTGCTTCGACGTCATGCCCGACGCGACCTTCGACGCCAACATGGAGGCGTGCTGTGGGTGCGGCGTGTGCGAGGCGGTGTGCCCGGTGGAGCACTGCATCACGATGGTCAACGAGTCCGCGTTCGAGGACAACGCCAGCCAGTGGGAGATGTGGCGCAAGGACAAGGCCGCCTACAAGACCTGGCTGACCGGCAAGATCGGCGACAAGGCCACCACGGTGCGCTCGCACGGCTTCCGCTTCCGCGGCCAGTACGACGAGGAGCTCAAGCACGACCTCGACCAGGGCGGGGTGGAGATCGTGGCCGGCATCCCCGGCGAGAACGCGCAGCACAAGACGATCTGAGGAGACGACGAGCATGGCAGTCGCGACCACGGCGGCTCCGGCCGCAGCAGCGGACGAGAAAGAGCTTCTCATCTCCGGCAGCGAGGCGGTGGCCGAGGGTCTCACGCTGGCGGACATCGACGTCGTCACCGGGTACCCCATCCGGCCCTACGACACGGTCATCCAGGCCATCGCCAAGAAGATCGCCAACGGGCAGCTGGTGGCCGAGTACATCGTGGCCGAGGGCGAGCACAGCCAGTTCGAGATCGTCAAGCACGCCTCCACGGTGGGCGCCCGCGTCTTCTGCGGCTCGTCGGGCGTGGGCTGGGCCTACGCGATGGAGTGCCTCGTCGTCACCCCACCCCTGCGGGTGCCGATGGTCTGCCTGGTCGGCAACCGCGCGCTCGACGACCCCGGCGCCTTCGGGGTGGAGCACAACGACGCGCTGTTCGTGCGCGACCTCGGCTGGATGCTGTGCTGGATCGACACCTCGCAGGAGGCGATCGACACCACGCTCATCGCCTACCGGGTCGCCGAGGACCGCCGGGTGTTCCTTCCACTGGCGATCTCGGCTGACGGGGCGTTTCTCACGCACTCGCAAGCCCTGACGCTCGTTCCCCCGAAGTCGAAGGTGGACAAGTTCCTGCCGCGCTACGACCGCGGCGACCTGCTCCTGCACCCGGATAACCCGATCACGGTGGCCCCCCAGGCCAACGAGGACTGGGTCATCGAGATCCGGCGGCAGAACGACGAGGCGATGAAGCGCGCGGTTGGCGTGATCGAGGAAGCCTACGCCGACTTCCGCACGATCTTCGGTCGCGGCCCGGAGAACCCGTGGTTCGAGGAGTACATGACCGAGGACGCCGACATCATCCTGGTCGGCATGGGCACGATCTCGCTGCCGATGAAGGTCGGAATCAGGAACATGCGGGCGCAGGGCAAGAAGATAGGGCTGGTGCGGCTGCGGTGGTTCCGGCCGTTTCCCACCGAGAAGCTGGTCGCGGTGCTTTCGAAGGCCAAGGCGATCGGCGTCGTCGATCGCGATTACTCGTTCGGCTCGCCATTCCACTCGGGCGTGGTGGCGAACGAGATCCGGGCCGCCCTTTACAACTCGGAGAAGCGCCCGCCGCTCCTCGCGTTCATCTGCGGTCTCGGCGGCCGTGAGGTGACCCTGGACGACGTCTACAAGGCGACCGACCTGTGTTACGCTGCCGCGAATTCCGGCAAGGCCGAGGCCAGGACGCTCTGGCTCGGCGTCCGGGAGTAGGAGACCATCGCCATGGCTGAGGCGACCACGTTCAGCAACGCCACGCAGATCCTGGAGCCGTTCCGGGGCATCAAGCGCGTCACCATCGAGGAGTACTTCACCTCCGGCCACCGGACGTGCCAGGGCTGCGAGTCGGCGCTGGTCATGAAGCTGATGGTGAAGGCGTCGGGGCCGCGCACGATCGTGCTCGGCTCGACCGGCTGCATGTACGTGGCGAACACCACGTACTACACGACGCCGTGGGTGGTGCCGTGGATGCACACGCAATTGGGATCGTCGGGATCAGCGGCGCTCGGCACGGCGGCGGGACTGAAGGCGCTGATGAAGAAGGGCAAGATGAAGTCGGAGCCGATCAATGTCATCGCGTTCTGCGGCGACGGCGGCGGGGCCGACATGGGACTGAACGGCATCTCGGCGACGCTGACCCACAAGGAGTACAACTGCCTGATCCTGCTCTACGACAACGAGAGCTACGCCAACACCGACATCCAGCTGTCCGGCTCGACGCCCTACGGCGCGAACACGACGTTCAGCCCGCCCGGCAAGGCCAAGCGAATCATCCACACGCGCTGGAAGAAGAACACGGCGCCGATGCTGGCCGCCGGCCACCCGGAGTGCCGTTACGTGGCGACGGTGTGCGCCTCCTACGCGGTGGAGATGATGAACAAGGTGCGGCGCGCGCTGACCATCGGCGGCCCCACGTTCATCCACTCGCTCGACCCCTGCCCGAAGGGCTGGGACTACGATCCGATGCTGAGCCACGAGCTGGGCGAGCTGGCCATCGAGACCGGCGTCTTCCCGCTCTACGAGGTCGAGGACGGGCAGGTGAAGTACTACGGCAAGACGAAGGCCATCGTGGAGGGCCGGCCGCGCAAGCCCGTGCGGGAGTACCTGCTCAAGCAGGGCCGGTTCGCGCACTTCACGGAGGAAGACCTGGCCTACTTCCAGGCCAAGGTCGACGAGATGTGGACCAGTTGGGAGATTCCCGGTATCGTGCCGTTCAAGCGCCTGGACGCGACCAAGGCGGCGATCACCGCGAAGTAGCGCGGACGACGACGCCGATCGACGCAGTCATCGTCGAGGGGGTCGGGCGCGGAACGGCGCCCGGCCCCTCCGCGTTTTACCGTCATATCTTGCGTGAGGAGGGCCGACGCATGTTGCATCTCCGGCGTCTCGTCCCCGTCCTGGTGGT
>JBKOZA010000243.1:0-1638 GCA_046725675.1 Candidatus Methylomirabilota bacterium | reverse complement strand
GCGGCGAGCTGCGCGGGGGCCGTCACCTGGTGAACCGGCTGCAGACCAGCGAGAAGGTGCCTCTGAGCTATCGGCTCGAGGTCACCAACGCCGGCGGGCACAGCTCGCGGCCCACGACGGACAACGCGATCTACCAGCTCGTCGAGGGGCTGGTGCGCCTGTCGAGGTTCGCCTTCCCCGCGCGGCTGAACGACGCCACCCGTCTCTACTTCGAGAGGACGGCGGCCCTGCACACCGGCCAGCTCGCCGCGGACATGCGCGCGGTGGCCCAGCCGACGCCGGACCCCGCCGCGCTCGCCCGGCTGTCGGCCGACGCCGGTTACAACGCGCTGCTGCGCACCACGTGCGTGGCGACACGCCTGGAGGGCGGCCATGCCAACAACGCGCTGCCGCAGATGGCCCGGGCCGTCGTGAACTGTCGGATCCTGCCCGACCATCCCGCCGAGGACGTGCAGCGCACGGTGGCCCAGGTGGTGGGCGGCGCGCCGATCACGGTGACGCCGCTGGGCGAGGCCTTCAACAGCCCGCCGTCGCCGCTCGACCCCGAGCTGCTGGCGCTGGTCGAGCGGATCACCGGGGAGATGTGGCCGGGAACCATCGTGATCCCCACGATGAGCACCGGCGCCACCGACAGTCGCTGGCTGCGCGCGGCGGGAATCCCCAGCTACGGCGTCTCCGGCCTGTTCCTGGGCGAGAGCCGCGCCCACGGCCGCGACGAGCGCATCGGCGTCAAGGACCTCTACGCCGGCCGCCAGTTCCTCCACCGGCTCGTCAAGGAGCTGGCCGCCGTCCAGTAACGCACTGAGAGGAGCGCATGTACCTCGACCCCCGTCTGTGGGCGCTTACCCGGGGTGTGCGGCTGCGCATCGCCGCCACCGTGCTCGTCGGTCTCGCCGCGGTCGCCGTGGGCATCGGACGACTCGTGCTCCTCGGCTGGCTGCTGGCCCGCGTGCTGCACGGCGAGTCGCTCGCCTCGCTGGTCGGCGTCATCGTCCTCACGGCGTCGGCGGTGGCGCTGCGCGGCCTGCTCGACTACGCGCGCGCGATGATGGCGCACCACACCGCGGCGCGCGTGCAGGCACGACTGCGCCAGACCCTCTACGAGCACATCGTCGCCCTCGGCCCCGCCCACTTCTCGGGCGCGCGCACGGCCGAGGTGATGCTGTCGCTGGTCGAGGGCATCCAGCAGCTGGAGACGTACTTCGGTCAGTACCTGCCGCAGCTCTTCGTGGCGGCGCTGACACCGGTGCTGATCTTCGGCTTCGTCGTCTTCCTGGACTGGCCGGTGGCGCTGGTCATGCTGGGGGCGGCGATCCTGATCCTGCTCGCGCCGCTGCTGTGGCACGGCTGGGACAGCCAGGCCAGCCTGGCCCGCAACCGCGCCTACTCGGCCTTCGGTGCCGACTTCCTCGACGCGGTGCAGGGCCTGGCCACGCTCAAGGCCTTCGGGCAGAGCGGCGAGCGCGCGCGCCGGCTGGAGGAGCGTGCGCGCACGCTGTTCAAGAGCACGATGTGGGTGCTCGGCACCAACACGCTGGCCCGGGGCATCACCGACACCGGCATCGCGGTCGGCGCCGCCGCCGCGCTGGCGCTGGGCGCGTACCGGGTGGGAACGGGCGCGATGCCGCTGCCCGCGCT
>JBKOZA010000242.1:0-1634 GCA_046725675.1 Candidatus Methylomirabilota bacterium | reverse complement strand
TCCTACGCGCTGATCGTCGAGGAGCTGAACCGCGGCGACGCCTCGGTCGGCATCACGATGTGGGGCCACAACTCGCTCTGCACCAACCACATCGCGCTCTTCGGCTCGCCCGAGCAGAAGCGGCGCTGGCTGCCGCGCCTGGCCAGCGGCGAGGTCCTGGGCGCCTGGGGGCTGACCGAGCCGGGCTCCGGCTCCGACGCCGCCGCGCTGCGCACGCGGGCCGAGCCGCGCGACGGCGGCTGGGTGCTGAACGGTAGCAAGGCGTTCATCACGAACGCCTCGGTGAGCAGCGTCGCCGTGGTCATGGCCCGTACCGACCCCGAGAAGAAGTCGCGGGGCATCTCGGCGTTCGTCGTCGAGCGGGGCACGCCGGGCTTCAGCGCAGGCCGGCCCTACCGGAAGCTCGGCCTGCACGCCTCCGATACCGCCGAGCTGATCTTCGAGGACTGTCGGGTGCCAGCCGACCAGCTGCTGGGCGAGCGTGGCCAGGGATTCGTGCAGGCCATGCAGGTGCTGGAAGGCGGCCGCATCGCGATGGCGGCGATGGCGGTCGGCATCGGCCAGGCGGCGGTGGACGCCGCCGTGAAGTACATGAAGCAGCGGACGGCGTTCGGCAAGACGCTGGCCGAATTCAACGGCTTGCAGGGCATGCTCGCCGACATCGCCACTGAGGTCGAGGTGGCGCGGCTGCTCACGCTCCGGGCGGCGTGGCTCAAGGACGCGGGCCGCCCGGCGATGCACGCCGCCGCCATGGCCAAGGTGTTCGCCTCGGAGGCGGCGATGAAGGCCGCCACCAAGGCCGTGCAGGTCCACGGCGGCGCCGGGTACATCACCGAGTTCCCGGTCGAGCGCATCTTCCGCGACGCCAAGCTCACCGAGATCGGCGAGGGGACCTCCGAGATCCAGCGGATGGTCATCGCCCGCGAGATCCTGCAGCTCTCGTGACTGACCTGATCGCCGTCGATCGGGTTGGCAAGCGGTATCAGACCAGCGCCGGCCCCGTCGAGGCCCTGCACGACGTCTCGCTCGGGGTCGGCGTCGGCGAGTTCTGTACGCTCATCGGCCCCTCCGGCTGCGGCAAGTCCACGCTGCTCGGCATGATCGGCGGACTCGTCGCGCCCGACGCCGGCAGGGTGCTCGTCGACGGTCGTCCGGTCACCGGCCCCGATCCCCGGCACGTGGCCACGGTGTTCCAGGACCCCGGCCTGTTCCCGTGGCGCACCACGCTCGAGAACATCGAGTTCGGTCTCGAGCTGCAGGGTGTCGCCCGCGAACGCCGCCGCGGGGTGGCCACCGAGCTGCTGGGGCCGCTCGGGCTGCGCGAGTTCGGGGGCCGTTACCCCCGGGAGCTGTCGGGCGGCATGCGCCAGCGCGTGGCCATCGGCCGGGCGCTCGCCATCGACACGCCGATCGTCCTGATGGACGAGCCCTTCGGCGCGCTCGACGAGCAGACGCGACTGCTGATGGGGGAATGGCTCCTGGGAATCTGGCGCCGCACGCGCAAGACCGTGGTCTTCGTCACCCACAGCCTGCACGAGGCGCTCGCCCTGTCCACGCGCGTCGTGGTGATGACGGCGCGGCCGGGTCGGATCAAGAGCGTGCTCGAGCTGCCGATGGCCTATCCGCGCTCGATG
>JBKOZA010000241.1:0-1323 GCA_046725675.1 Candidatus Methylomirabilota bacterium | reverse complement strand
CCCAGTCGCATGTCGAGCGCGAGGTAGGGCTCGAGCCCCAGGTGCCGCAGCGCCAGCGCGTGGCCAGGCTCGGCCGAGCGGTGGGAGGCGAACAGCGCGTCCCGCGCGGCCGGGGCCAGCGCGTCGGCGACCAGGGCGGCGGCGCCGGCGATGAAGCCGTCGAGCGCGACGGGGATCCGGTGCGCCGCCCCGGCCAGGATGACGCCGACGAGCCCCGCGATCTCGAAGCCCCCGACCTTGGCCAGCACGTCGAGCCCGTCGGCGGGGTCGAGCGCGTTCACTTCCAGCGCGCGACGCACCACCGCCACCTTGCGCGCTCGTCCGGACTCGTCCAAACCGGTGCCGTATCCGGTGACGGCGTCGGCGGGCGCCCCCGTGAGCGCCGCGGTGATCGCGCTCGCCGCGGTCGTGTTGCCGATGCCCATTTCGCCGGTGCCCAGCAGGTCGGCGCCCCCCGCGATCGCCTCGACGGCGAGCGCGGCGCCGGCCTCGATCGCCGCCACCGCCTGCGCGCGTGTCATGGCGGGGCCCCGCGCCATGTTGGCGGTCCCGGCGCCGATCCGTCGTACGACGAGCCCCTCCGGCATGCCCAGCGGCGTGGCCACGCCGAAGTCCGCCACCACGACCCGGGCGCCGGCCTGACGGGCCAGCACGTTCACCGCCGCGCCGCCGCGCAGGAAGTTCTCCACCATCTGCGCGGTCACCGACTGCGGATACGCACTCACGCCCTCCGCCACGACGCCATGGTCACCCGCCAGCGTGAAGATGACCGGAGCGGCGACGCGCGGGGGCCGACCGGAGATCGCGGCCAGCCGCACCGCGATCTCTTCGAGACGCCCGAGGCTGCCGGGCGGCTTGGTCAGCGCGTCGAGACGGCGCTGGGCCTGGGCAGCGGCGGCCGTGTCGCGGCCGCCGATCGCGTCACGGAGCTTCGTGAGCAGGCGCACCGTGCGCCCTCCCGGGCGGTGCGTCCTTGATCAGGTGGGGCAGGCCAGCCACCATCAACACCACCCGCTGAGCCGCCGCGGCGACGCGCTGGTTCACGACGCCGAGGACGTCACGAAACCGCAGCCCGTCGGCGGTGGCCGGATGCACGCCGAGCCCGACCTCGTTGGAGACGACGCGCAGATCGGCGGCCGGCGCGGCCACGAGCGCGGCGAGGGCCTCGGCCTGCTTGACGATCGCCTCCTCGCCGTCGCCACGCAGCAGCAGGTTGGCCACCCACAGCGTGAGACAGTCGACGACCACGGTCTCCGCGGCGGTCAGGGTCGCGGTCAGGCGCGGCACGAGATCGCGCGGGGCCTCGACGGTGGTCCAGTGCGG
>JBKOZA010000240.1:0-1718 GCA_046725675.1 Candidatus Methylomirabilota bacterium | reverse complement strand
GAGCGACGCGCTGGACCGGCGGCGCTTCCGTGACTCGTTCGCGCGCTACCTCTCGCGCGACGTGCTCGCGCAGGTGCTGGCCGACGCCCCCAGCCTGCAGGGCGAGCACCGCACGGTGTCGATCCTGTTCTCCGACCTGCGCGGGTTCACCACGATGTCCGAGCGCATGCCGCCCGGGCAAATCGTCGCTCGCCTCAACGAGTACTTCGACGTGATGACCGGGGCCATCTTCCCCCACCGCGGTATGATCAACGACTTCGTCGGCGACGCCGTGATCGCCGTGTTCGGCGCGCCCGTCGCCGACGCCGATCACGCGTGGCACGCTGTGCAGAGCGCGCTGGCGATGGACGCCGCGCTGGAGAAGCTGAACCGGCGATGGGAGGCGATGGCGCTCCCGAGCCTGCGCATGGGTATCGGCATCCACACCGGCACCGTCTTCGCCGGCAACGTGGGCGGTCGCGACCGGGTCAAGTACACGGTGATCGGCGATCCGGTCAACGTGGCGTCGCGCGTGGAGGGTCTGAACAAAGAGCTGAGCACCACGATTCTGATCACCGAGGAGACACTTTCCGCGGTCGGTGACCGCGTGCGCGTGCGTGACTGCGGGCCCGTCGCGGTCAAGGGGCGGGTCGAGAAGGTGCGCGTCTTCGAGGTGCTGACCGACGGGAGGACAGAGGCATGAAGGGAGCGCGGGGCATGGTCGTCGCGGGGCTGGTGGCGTTCGGCGCCGTGGTCGCGTGGGCGCAGGAGCCGCTGGCCGTCCTGACCGAGATTCAGGTGAAGGGCGGCAAGGTCGAGGTCAAGCCGGCCGGGCAGCCGGACTGGCAGGCGCCCAAGCCTCTGCTCTCGTTGCGGGCCGGGGACCAGGTGCGGGTGAGTGGCGAGGGCCGCGCGGTGCTCGTCTTCACCGGTGGCCGGGGCACCCAGGCCGTCACGCAGGCGAACTCGCCGTTCACGGTGCAAGCGGGCGCGGCCCCGGGGGCGCCCGATCGCGCCAAGGCCGTGCTCGGCAACGTCACCAACTTTCTGATCGGCCAGCAGCGCGAGCGCACCTATCAGTCGCTGTCCGTCCGCAGCGTGCGGGCGTTGCCCCCGCTCATCCTCGCTCCCCGCGACACCCGCGTGCTTCCCAACGCCCTGACGTTCGAGTGGAGCGGCTCCGAGCGGCTGAAGTATCACGTCAAGCTGCTGGGACCCCAGGGCGCCGTGGTGTGGGAGCGCGCCGACGTCGATCGCAAGCCTCTCGCCTATCCGTCGAACGCCCCCAAGCTCACCCCCGGAACGCGCTACACCTGGGAGCTGTCGACCAGGGAGCACGCGCCGCTGCAGGCGTCGTTCGAGGTCGCTCCCAGCGCCGACGTCGCGCGGGTCACCGAGGCGCTCGGCGTGCTGACGCCAGCCACCGCCGGCAACTATCCCCCGGCGACGCTGGCGCTCATGCGCGCGGGCCTGCTCTTCCAGGAGACGCTCTACGCCGACGCCCGCCGTGAGCTGGTGCAGGCCATCGCCGCCGCGCCCGAGGAGGCCACGCTGCACCTGCTGCTGGGACACGTATACGACCGGACCGGCCTCAAGCAGCTCGCCTCCAACGAGTTCGACGAAGCGGAGGCGCTCGTTGCCCCACGCCAGTAGGCGGTCGATCGCGCGGGTGAGGACGGGGGTCCGAGGTGGGCGAGGCCTCCAAGCGACCTTGCCTCGGGGAGCGCGGAGGCCTCGCC
>JBKOZA010000239.1:0-4096 GCA_046725675.1 Candidatus Methylomirabilota bacterium | reverse complement strand
GAGCTTCAGGTAGTGCTCGTTGACGTTCGCCATGCCGCGGATTCTATCAGGCTTGCCCCATCGCCCGCGTGGGGCGCTAGCAGAGCGTGTCGGGGTCGACGCAGTGGTCGGCCGTGGTGCGGGAGGCCCAGCGGGTGATGGCGAGGGTGCGGCCGTCAGTGTCGAGCAGGATGGCGCCGTCGCGGTCGGTCCGGTAAACGTCGGCGCGAGCGGCGGCCAGGCGGCCGAGCACGCCGGCGTCGGGATGGCCGTAGACGTTACGCGCGCCCACCGAGATGACGGCGACGCTCGGCCGCACGGCGGCCAGGAATGTGGGGCTGCTGGAGGTGCGCGAGCCGTGGTGCGGGACCTTGAGGACGGTGGCGCGTAGCGGCGCCCCCGAGGCGACGAGCGCCTGCTCGCCTGGGCCCTCGATGTCCGACGCGAGCAGCACCGACACGAGGCCGAAGTCGATGCGCAGTACGCGCGCCGCGTCGTTGCGACCCTCGCTGGCCGCCGTCAGCGGCGTGATGGTGGCACCGCCCAGCGCCAGAGGCCCGGCCTGGGGGGCGCCGTCCCAGGCCTCGCGGATCGTGAAGAGGTCGCGGATCGCGGCCATGCCGCCGGCGTGATCCACGTCGGCGTGCGTCACCACGATCGCGGCCAGGCGCAGGACGCCGCGGTTCCACAGGAACGGGGCGACGACACGCTCGCCGGCGTCCAGTCGATACGGGCCGCCGGCCCCGGCGTCGACCAGCACGGCGCGACCGTCAGGTCCCTCGATGACGATGGCATCGCCCTGTCCGACGTCGAGGACGGAGACGCGCAGTCGTCCGTCGGCCGGACGCAGCGCTGGCCACAGGGTCAGCAGCCCACTCACCCCGACGAGGACGACGGCGACCGCACCCATTCCGCGCGCCTGACGGCGGTGCGTCAGGCGCCGTCGCCACGCCGTCAGACCGAGGGCGAGCGCGGCCCCGTAGCAGGCGATCGCCAGGACGCCCGGCGCCGGCACGTGGACCACCGCGCCGGGTACCGCCGCGGCGAGCGCGACGAGGCCCCGAAGCGCCAGTAGCACGGGCCACGCCGCCGCGAACAGCCAGCCGGCGAGGGTCGTGCTCGCGGCGCTGGCGGCGACCGCGACGAGGCCGAGGACGGTGGCGAGACCGGCCAGCGGCACGACGCCCAGGTTGGCGAGGACGCCGATGGTCGACAGCTGATTGAAATGCGCGAGGCCGATCGGCAGCACGGCGAGCTGCGCGGCGGCGCTGACCGCGACGGCGGCCGCCAGGCGGTTGCGCGGCAGCGGGGCCAGCACGATCCCGGCAGTCGCGGCGAACGAGAGCTGGAAGCCGGGATCGTGGAGGTCCGCGGGACGGACGGCCAGGATGACCAGGGCCGCCAGCGCGAGCCCGTTCAGCACGGAGGCGTCACGCTCGAGCAGGAGCGCGACGAGCACGAGGCCTGCCATGAGCGTGGCGCGCAGCACCGAGGGCTGCGGGCCGACGACGGTCGCGAAGCCTCCTACGACGACGAGGGCGCCCAGGGCCGCCAGGCGGCGCGGTGCCCGCGCGAGCGCCAGGAGCGCCCACACCGTGGACGCGACCAGCGCGACGTTGAAGCCGGACACGGCCAGGACGTGATAGACGCCCGCGCGGCGGAACGCGGCATCGACGTCGGGCGGCAGGTCGGTGCGCTCACCCAGCAGCAAGCCGGCCAGCAGCGCAGCCGAGACCGGAGGGAGCGCCTCGCGCATGGCGGCGACCGTCGCCCGCCGCAGGCGCACGGACCACAGCGGCTCGCGGTCGTCCAGCGGGGTGATCCGCTCACCCCGCGCGGTGCCGACGACGGTGACGCCGTGACGGAGCAGCCGCTCGGCGTAGTCGAACGTCCCCGGGTTGAGGAACCCGAGCGGCCGGTCCAGCCGCGCCTCGAACGACACGCGCTGACCGCTCGTGAACGACGGCGTGAGCCCGTAGGCGGTCACCTGCACGAGGCCAGCGCGAGGCTCGTCGTCGACGCGGTCGACGTTCACCATCATCCGGGTTCGCTCGTTCGTCCACCGGGTCGGCTCGTCGTCCAGGCGCCCCTCGACGCGGGCCACTCGTGGCAACACGAGCCGGCTGACGTGGCTCGCCGGCGCCGGCAGCGCCGTCGCGCGGAGGGTGCCGAGCGCGCCGACGGCCACCAGCACTGCGACCGTCGCCGTCAGCAGCAGCCGCGCGTGCGTGAGCGCCGTCGCGGCCGCTGCCGCGGCCAAGGCCCACGCCGCCCACGCCCCCGTCGTCGTCGCCACCGGCGCCGCCGCGATCCCGGTGGCGAACGCGAGCGCCACCGGCACCAGCGGAACGCGCCCCAGCGCCACGGACCTCTGCGTCACCGGCCCGTCGTGACGAGCGGCCGGATGCGATCGAGCGTCGCCCGACGGAGGCCCCGCACGCGCCGCAGCTCGTCGACGTCGGCGAACGGACGCGCGGCCACGATGCGGGAGGCCAGGGCCGGTCCGACACCCGGCAGGCCGCCCAGCTCGGCCTCCGAGGAGCGGTTGACGTCGAGCGGCTCGGTCGACGGGCCAGTGGGCGAGCGGCGTCCGGGAGCCCGGAGCGGCCGCGGGAGAGGATCGCGACGGGCGGCGCGGTCGAGCGTTTCGAGTCTCTCGGCGAGCTCGGGGCGCGCGCGGCGCCAGTGGTCGATACCGAGACCGGCCGCGGCCGCAGCGGTGGCCAGCAGGATCAGCAGCAGCTGTCGGCGCGTGTAGAGCGACATGCGCCGACGATCGCATGCGGCCGCCGTCGGCGGCTAGAGTGCACGAATCCTGACACCCACGGGGCGGCGCGCGGCCGCGCGGATCGCTCGCGCTACGTGGCGCCCTCGCCGCCGCGCTCGATCTTCTCCTGGCAGGCCACGCACGTGGCCACCTCGGGGATCGCCTTCAGCCGCGCCTGCCCGATGGGCTTGCCGCACTCCACGCACGTGCCGTACGTCCCGTCGTCGATGCGCTTGAGGGCTGCCGTCAAGCGCTCGATGCGCTCCACGAGACGCTCGCGGCTCAGCAGGCCCATCTCGCGCTGCTCGCTGGCCTGGATGTGATCGGCCTCGTCCCACACGCTGTCGGCCGGTGTGGCCGTCTCCTCCAGCGTGATCGAGCCGCCCATCTGGCGGAGCCGGCTGGCCGCCAGCTGCCGTTCCCGCTCGAGGCGCTTGCGCAGATCCCTCATGGCGCCAGCGCCGCCCGCGTGATGGTCGTCGTCTCGCGGCCGTGCCACTCGGAGTCGGCGAACGCCGTGTTGATCTGCTCGAGCGGGTAGGTGTGCGAGACCAGCCGGTCGAACGGCCAGCGCGCGCGATTGCGCACGAGAAAGTCGAGCGCACGCGGGATCACCCAGGGATCGTACATGATGACGCCGACGATCTTCTTGGCGCCCCACACCAGCTGGGCCGGCTCCAGCTCCACCTTGGCGCCGCGCGAGATCGTGCCGATCTCCAGGTAGGTCCCGCCGGTTCGCAGCATCTCGAGCCCCTCCGGGATCACCTGGGGGAAGCCGACGAAATCGCAGGCGACGTCGGCGCCGGCTCCGGCAGTGTACTTGCGCACCAGGCCCACCCGGTCCCGGCGTTCGGGCACGTCCTTGAGGTTGATCGTGTGATCGGCGCCGAAGCTCCGCGCCAGCTCGAGCCGACCCGGGAGCTGGTCGATCACGATCACGGTGGCCGCCCCCATGTCCTTGGCGACCGCCGCCGCCTGGAGACCGAGGCCGCCGGCCCCCTGGATCACCACGCTGCCGCCGAAGCGCAGCCCAGCCTGGTGCAGGCCGAAGATCACCTGGGCCAGCGCGCAGTTCACCGGCGACACCAGCGTGTCGGGCAGCTCGTCGGGCACCGTGAAGAGGTGGCCGCCGGGCCGCAAGTAGTAGTACTCCGCGAAGGCGCCGTGGAAGTGGGGAAACTCACCTGGCCCACGCGGGCGCTCGATCTTGGCCGGGCAGTTGGCCGGCTCCTTGTTGAGGCATGCGTAGCAGCGCCCGCACGGATAGAAGTAGGTGTAGGCGACCCGGTCGCCCTCCTTGAGCGGGCGGCCGAGCGAGTCGGTCTTGACCTTCGCCCCCAGCCGCGCCAC
>JBKOZA010000238.1:0-2404 GCA_046725675.1 Candidatus Methylomirabilota bacterium | reverse complement strand
CCGCGCCGATCGACAGGCCGCGCGCAGCCGCCAGTCGGCGAAAATGCGCGGCCGCGACCACGCTCTTGGCGGCCCCGTGCAGGCACACGAACAGCACTCGCGATTGCAGCGGCACCGTGGCGGTCTGCGTGCGCGCGAACTCGTAGAGCGCGTCGTACATCGGGAACTGGCGGCTCATGTTGTCGAAATCGTCCCGGCTGATGGCCTGGAACCCGGTGGCGGCGGCATAGAGGCCCGCCGACTCCGGCGTCAGGGCCCGGTCGTCCGTGTCAGCGCCGCGGACGATCGCCGCCAGTGTCGTGAGCGCCGCATCGGCCAGCTCGTACCGGTCGATGAAGGCGTCGAAGGAGCAGAACCGGCCGTGATGGCCCAGCTCGACGTCCGGAATGTCGTAGGGGGTCGCCTGCTCGCGCTTGGCGACGGCAAGAACTTCCCGCGCCGGGACGAACAGGAACTCTGGCTTCGGATCGATGAATCGAGTGATGAGCCACGGACAGGCGATCCGGTCGACCCGTGCGCGTTCTCGAGTGACCCATTTCATGCTTGTTCTCCTATCGCCAAGCGAAGATGATCAGGCCCGCTCCGGCGCCCGCGGCAATGAGCACCGGCTCGGGGACCTTGAATCGCCACGCCACCACGAGGGCCGTCGCGCCGATCACCAGCGTGGGCACGTCGACGATCGCGCGCCTCGCGAGGACGAAGCACGCGCCCGCGATCGTGCCGGAGGCGGCGGCCGTGACCCCGGCGACGAAGGCCTTCACTTTCGGATTGCCGCTGATGCGGTCGAACCATGGAAACGGGATGACGACGAACAGGTAGACCGGGAGGAACACGCCGATCGCGGCCGCGACCGCGCCCGGAAACGCCGCCACCAGATAGCCGATGAACGCGACGGTGATGACGATCGGCCCGGGGGTGAGCATGGCCACCGCGACGGCGTCGAGGAACTGCTTGTCATTGAGCCACCCGTACTCCTGCACCACGCCGCCGTAGAGGAACGGGACGATCGCCAGACCGCTGCCGAAGACGAACGCACCCGCCTTCGCGAAGAACCACAGGATCTGCGCGAGTACGTCGGGGGTCGCCGCCACCATGAAGCACGCGGAGGCCGGGCGCCTGAGCCAGGCGGGCGGCGCCTGCGCCACCATGGCCGCCACGCCGCACAGCAGGAACAGCCAGAGGATCTCGGACTCCGTCCAGGCCGTCACGACGGCCATGACGGCGAAGATGAGCCAGTGCAGCCTGTCCTTCGCCATCGTCAGCTTGGCGAGCTTGTAGGCCGCGATCGTGATGATGCCGATCACCGTGGCGCCGACGCCGTAGAACGCCGCCTGCATCCAGGAGAGTCCCCCGAAGCGCACGTAGAGCCAGCTGATGGCCACCGTCATGATGAAGGACGGAAGGACGAACGCGAACGCCACGAGGGTCGCCCCGCGCACTCGGGAATGCACATAGCCGAGGCAGATGGCGAGCTGGGCCGCGAGAGGCCCGGGCGCAAGCTGCGAGAGCGCCAGCGACTTCATGTACTCGTCCTTCGTGAACCACTCGCGCCGCTCGACCAGGTCGCGCTGCATGTAGCCGACCAGCGCGACCGGGCCCCCGAAGCCGAGGCTCCCGAGGTATAGGAAGTACTTGAGCAGCTCCAGGGTCGTGGGTCGGGTCATCACCGCCCCCACCCGCCGGCGCAGAGAACGGTTCGGACACCGGGCAACTCGCACACGCGGTCGCGGAGCATCCCGAAGACGGAGCCGCCCAGCATGGCCTTCAAGGGGGTGATGCGCCACCCCACGAGCGTGATGATCGTCGCCGCCAGGGCGGCGACGGCCAACGGGTCCGGTGCGGCGTGAGGGGCCATGCGCACGAGCGCGATGGCCATCACGCCGATGACCCCGGGAACGAGCCCCTGCATGACCGCGCGGGCCCAGGCCAGGTTCCTGATGCGATCGAACACGGGGAGCAGCCCCAGCATCAGGAGGAACGACGGCAGGAAGCTCGCCGTCGCGGCCACGATCGCACCACCGACACCCAGCACCTTGTACCCCACGTACGCGGCGATCATCAGGACGGGACCCGGCGTCAGCTGGCCGAGCGCCAGACCATCGACGAACTCCCGGGGCGTGAGCCAGTGGAGCCGATCGACGACGTGCTCTTGCATGAGCGCGATCATCGTCAATCCGCCGCCGAACGTGAGCGCGCCGATGGCGCCGAACAGCGCGGCGACCCGTCCGAGAGTCGGCGCCGGCGCGACGGCCGTGGGCGGACCGAGTGGTGGCCACGCGACCGACGGCACGAGGGCGAGAGCGATCGTCAGTCCGATGAGCACGATCGCTCCGAGGCGCTTGCCGTGGAACAGGAACAGGCCCACGCCACCGGCGAGCAGCACGATCGCCGCCGTGCCGAATGG
>JBKOZA010000237.1:0-18878 GCA_046725675.1 Candidatus Methylomirabilota bacterium | reverse complement strand
GCGATGCCCGTCGTCCCGGCGCCGGCAGCGCCGGCCAGCCCGTCGCCCGGAGTCGGCGCGCCGCCGCCGTCACCCACGCCACCGGCGCCGTCGACGCCTCCCGTGCAGGTCGCGCCACCGCCGGTCACCGCCGGGGCCCGCCCGTCGACGAACGCGCTCCAGCCTCAGGACATCTACCAGGCCGCCTACATCGACTTCAGCAAGGGCAGCTACGCGCTGGCCATGGCGGGCTTCCGGGAGTTCCTGCGGCGGTTTCCCGAGCACACGCTGGCCAGCAACGCCCAGTACTGGATCGGCGAGAGCTACTTCAGCCTGGCCCGCAACAGTGCCAACGCCGGCCAGGGCGAGAAGGCGACGCAGGAGCTCGAGCAGTCCGTGCAGGAGCTGCGGAAAGTGGTAGCGAACTACCCCCGGAGCGAGAAGGCGCCGACGGCCCTCTACAAGGAAGCGCTGGCGCTGATCGAGCTCAAGCAGCCGGCCCTGGCGCAGCAGCGGCTGGAGTATCTCGTCGCGAACTTCCCGCAGGCGGAGGAAACGCCGCTGGCGCGCGAGCGCCTGGCTGCCATCAAGACGCGGTAGTCAGTCAGTCCTTGTCCAGGCCGAAGACCCAGACGACGGCGACGTCCTGCTCGGGCGTCGAGTACACCATGACGGTCCCCCGCGGGTCTTCCGTGCTGGCCGAGGTGACTAGGACGCCGGCGTCGAGACGGGGGCCCGGTGTCCACTGCCAGACGCCGATCGACATCAGGAGCGCCGCGGCCAGCGCGCCTCCCAGCGCCCAGCGCTGGCGCCACGCCGGCTGCCACCACCGGCGCGCCGCTGGCACCGGCCTGGCTTCCCGCCGATCCTCGATACCGCGGACGATCCCCTGCCAGAAGCCGGTCCAGTCCGGCTCGGCCGCGGTCATCGTGCCGCGCATGAGCCCGCGGAGGCGGCGCAGCTCGTCGGCTTCCCGCTGGCAGCTCCCGCAAGAGGCGAGGTGAGCCGCCGTCGAGCGGGCCGTCACCGGGTCCAGCCCCTCGTCCAGGTAGGCTCCGATTCGTCGTCGTGCTCGGTAACAGGTCAACACAGCTCTTGGACGGCCTTTCTCACGTGGTTATTCTCGGGCCCGGATGATACCTGAGCGACCGGTCAGGATTCCTGCCGGGCCGGGGCCTGCCCTGGAGGCATCCATGGCCGTTCCGAGCGGCGGCACCCTCGGGGTCGTGGTCTGCCATCCCCACCCGCGCTACGGGGGGGACATGGACAGCCCCGTCGTCGTGACGGCAGCCAGAGCCTGCGCGCGCCAGGGCCTAGCGACGCTACGTTTCAACTTCCGCGGGGTCGGCGCCTCCGAGGGTGCCTGGGACGAGGGCCGCGGCGAGCGCATCGACGTTCGCTCGGCCATTGCCCACCTGCACAGCTCCCTGGCGCGGCCCGCCCGGATCGCGCTGGCCGGCTACTCGTTCGGGGCGGCCATGGCTGCCGCCGTCGCCGCTAGCGGCGAGCCCCTGGCAGGCCTGGCCCTGATCGCCCCGCCGATCAGCGTCCCCAGCTGGGAGCATCCGAGCCTGCTCAGCATCGACGGGCCGTTGCTGGTCGTGGCCGGCAGCCACGACGCGTACTGTCCCCGCGGGGCGCTGGCCACCCTGGCGACGACCATCCCGGCCGCGACCATCACGGTGATCGACGGTGCCGACCATTTCTTCTTCGCCGGGCTCCCGGCGCTCGACGCGGCCGTCGCTGCCTGGGCCGCGAAGCTGATGCCGGAGTCGCGGCCGGTGGCTTAGACCCGGGGCAGGCGCATCGGCGTCGAGGTCCCGGCAGACAGAATGACTCGCAGGCCCTCCTCGACGGTCAACCCCGTGAAGATAACGTCGCTGCGCGGGACCACCACCACGTCGCCCAGGTACAGGTTGTTGGTCGGGATGAACACCGTGACCATCTCGCCCTTGCCGATGGGCGACTCCAGCGTCAGCTCGCTGGTGACGAAGGCGAAGGCCCAGGTCCCCTCCCGGGGATGCTGCACGAGGACGACCGCCTTGAACGAGCCACGCCGCTCCGGCGAGAACGAGTCGATCAGCATCTTGATCGAGGGGTAGAGCAGCCGGAAGACCGGTACCCGGTACAGGATCTTGTCGCCGAACCCCAGCACACGACGTCCGACGACGTTGCGGGCGACGATGCCCATCAGCAGCATGATCAGAACCGCGGTCAGGAATCCTAGCCCCCAGCCGGAGACGGGGCGGCCCAGGAGGCGCCCGTAGATCGGCGCGAACCGATCGTCGATCCAGCTCCAGAAGATCCACAGGATCCAGGCGGTCGCGATGGCGGGAACGGTGACGAAGAAGCCGGCGATGAACCGAACCTTCAGCCAGTTCTTCATCGCGTTCCGTAACTCATTCGCGATCGATCATGACACCGATCCATCCCGATCGCAAAACCCCTCCGCCCCCGTCCGCGTTCCCGCCCTCCGGGCTCGCGCGCCTGCCCCGCGACACCCAGCAACATCTTCCACGCCACGGCCCGTGCACCCCCCAGCGCTTGCGCTCACCGATACCCCAAGGGACGCGGCCGTTCTCACGCGGAAGCTGTGGAACAGACTGACCGCGTCACAAATGTCAGACGATTCAGAGACGCAGCTCATTCGGCCCACGCTCCGAGCGCCGGCTCCGCCGGCGCAATCCGAATTCTGAGGGAGGCAGGGAGGAGCGCGCCGTCAGGCGCCCGACGACCGTCGGAAGGGGGGCGAAGCCCCCTCCGAGCTAAATGCCGGACGCGTCGATCAGGTCCGTGAGGTTGTTGACGTTGACCCAGCCGCCGCGCGTGTAGACCACGGTCACCGATCGTCCCCGCGCGAGCACTCGCGTGAGCAGGTCGGAGATCCGGCCATGAGCCAGGGTCCCGTCGGCCCGGGATTCGGCGATGGCCTCGCGCAGCCACCGGGCGCCCTCCGTGCCGAGGTGCAGGAGCCCGATCCACGCTCCGTGCGAGCGGTGGACGGCGACGGTGTCTCCCATCGCCGTCAGATGCACCGGCGCGAAGCTGAAGCGCCCGGCGTCGGGGCGGCTGCCGTGCACGCGGTCGGGAACGTCGTGACCGGCGAGCGCGCTGTCGACCGAGAGCGTGATGCCCTCGCCGGCCTCCTCGAGCAGCGCCTGCACGATGTGGCGCTTGAGGACGATGTCGCCGAACGCGAGCAGGGCGCCGGGCACCAGCGCCGCTTCGGCCAGCGCCAGCGAGTACGCCTCGCCGGTGGTGGCGAAATCGGGATTGTCGACGAAGCGCGCACCCGGTAGGTCGATCGACGCGGCGCGATAGCCGCGTACGACGGTGACCGCGCGGCAGCCGAAGTGCCCGAGATCGTCGAGCAGTCGGGCCAAGATCGGGCGGCCCTGCACCTTGAGCATCGCCTTGGGCACCGCGGCCGTGAGCCCGGCGAAGTCGTCGCCGGCCGCGGCCGCCAGCACCACGGCCGACAGCCCGTCGTCGCTGACGGCCGGCAGGTAGCGGCGCTCCGCCTCCTCCAGCTCGTCGTCGCCCTGCAGCCGGAACACCTCGGGCAGCGGCGCCACCTGCGGCTCGACGTCGATCAATGACTCGTCCGCGCGCAGGCGGTGGGCCGTCGCCTGCATCGCCCCGATGGCCGCGCGGAGCAGGTGGTTCGCCCACACCACCACGCTGACGCCGCGGCCGCGGTACTCCGCGGTCGGCGTCCGCCAGTACTTGGTCGGCACCAGCACGACCGGCGCCCGGTTGGCCCACTCGTCCAGGAACGCGAAGATCTCCGCCGCGCTCGACTGGCGGCTGTGGATGAGGATGGCGTCGGCGCCGGCCTGGTGATAGGCCTCGGCGCGGCGGATTGCCTCGGCCAGGCCCCAGCCAGCGATGAGCGCCTCCACCCGCGCGACCAGGACGAAGTCGGGATCGCTCTGGCTGTCCTTGCCCGCCTTGATCTTCCCGCAGAACTCCTCGACGGCGGCCAGCGGCTGCTGCTCGGATCGCAGGAACGAGTTGGTCTTCGGGAAGAGCTTGTCCTCGATGGTCACGCCGGCCACGCCGGCCTGCCCGAGCTTGCGCACGAGGCGGCGCATGTTGTTGAAGTTGCCGTAACCGGTGTCGCCGTCGACGAGGATGGGGACCGTGGCAGCGTCGGCCATGAAGCCGACGTGGTCCACGACCTGCGACCATGACAGCTCGTTGTTGTCGCGCACCCCGAACGAGGCGGAGATCGTCAGCCCGCTGGCCCACACGCCCTCGAACCCGGCCTCCGACGCGATGCGGGCCGACAGCCCGTCGTGGGCCTCCATCAGCAGGGCCAGCTCGGGACGCGCCACCAGGTGGCGAAGCGCGGTCGTCCGGCGCACCTCAGCCTCCGAGGACGGCCGCGCGGAAGCGATCGCGGAGCGCGGCCGGGGTGTAGGGGATCCGGGGCACGTCGGCTTCCTCCGGCGTCACCTTCGCCAGCACGAAGTGTGGGCCCGGCGCCGCCAGCGCCGCCCCGAGCGCCGATTCGAGCGCCCACGGCTCGGTAACCGCGGTCGCCGTGGCGAAGCCGGCGGCCGCGGCCAGCCGGTCGAGGCGAACGCCGCGCGAGAGGGACGTCTGGTTGCCGGTGGAACCGTACACCTCGTTGTCGAACACCAGGTGCACGAAGTTCGCGGGTCGCTGAGCGGCGATCATGGCGAGGATACCGAGATTCATCAGCAAGTTTCCGTCACCGTCGAAGACGACCGCGCGGCGGGCCGGACGTGTGAGGGCCAGGCCCAGCGCGATGGCGGGGGCCAGTCCCATCGAGCCGATCATGTAGAAGCTCTGCGGCCGATCGGCCAGCGAAAAGCTCTCACGACAGATATACCCGTTGGCGTGCGCGACGGGATCGTCGCCCACGGCCTTGAGCGCGACGCCGAGCGCGGTGAGCCGCGGCATCGTCGCCGGCGGCAGCGGCCCGTCGCCCGGGGGCGGCGCCTCGCGGCTCGGCGTGACCGCGCGCGCCGGAGCTGCCGGGCCTCCGACGGCGCCGGTCTCGACGATCTTGGGCGGCACCAGCAACGCCACCGGACAGCGCCGCGCGTCCATCTCCGCGGCCGCCCACGCGAGGTCGGCGTCGAGGGAGTCGGCCCCCAGCACCCGGTACGGTACGCCGAGCAGCGCGAGCAGCTTCGGCGAGATCTCGCCGGTCAGGATGTGCTCGGGCGCATCCTTGCCGGCGAAGCCGCGCCAGGTCACGATGAGCAGCACCGGCAGGCCGTACATCAGCGACAGCGAGGCCAGCGCGTTGAGGCTGGTGCCCAGCCCCGAGTTCTGCATCAGCACGACCGGGCGGCGGCCGCCGAACCACGCGCCCGCCGCCACCCCGACCGCGGCGTCCTCGCGCACCGCGGCGACGTAGGGAGCGCGCGAGCCGCGCTCGAGCACGGCGATCAGGTCCTCGATCAGCGAGCACGGCACGCCGGTGAAGAAGTCGAAGGCGTGGTGCTCGAGACGTGCGGCGAAGTCGAGGCCGGAGATCATCGAGGTCCCGCTCAAGGCGAGACGATGCGGCCGCCGCCCATCACCCGCAGGAAGTCGCCGAGAGAGGCGAAGCGCATGAACGGGTTCTGCCGCTTCTCGTCGCCGATCGTCGAGGCCGGCCCGCCGTAGTTGTGGCCCGGGAACAGCACGGTGTCATCAGGCAGGGCGCCGAGGCGCTGGGTGAGCGAATAGTACATCTCGCTCGGGTCGCTGCCGGGCAGATCCGTGCGGCCGCACGAGCCGATGAACAGCGTGTCCCCGGAGATGAGCCGTCCGTCGATCAGGAAGCACTGCGAGCCGGGGGTATGGCCGGGCGTGTGCAGGAAGGTCAGGCGCAGCCGGCCGACGTCGAGCGTGTCGTGATTGTCGACCTTGACCAGATCGGAGCCGAGCCCGGGAAGGAACTCGCGCTCGGCCTTGTGGACATACACCCGGGCTGGGACCTTCGCCAGGAGCTCCTCCACGCCGGGGATGCGCCCCGGCATCCCCCAGGAAGCGAGGCTTCCCCCGACGTGATCCTGGTGGGTGTGGGTGACGAGGGCGCCGGCGATCGCCATCCCGTCGGCGGCCGCGGTGTCGACGATCGTGTCGATTTCCCAGGCTGGATCGACGACCACACACTGGCGCTCGACCGGGTCGCCGACCAGGTACACGAAGTTTTGCATCGGTCCCAGCTCGAGCTGCTTGATGTAGAGGCCTTCTAGCCCGGACACGGGGTCATGCTACCCCAGCATCGACGGCTGCGCTACAATGCGAGCCCAATGAACGACCGTTCATTCATACCTCGCGCGACACGAGGACAACGGTGCCGGGGCTGCCCATGACGACCAGAGACCAGGAAGCGGCGCGACGCGTGACTTACCAGCTCGAGACGCTGTGGGACTACGACTACGACCCCACGCATCACGAGCTGGAAATGCTCTACGAGACGGCCAAGAAGAACCAGTGGAACGGATCCACGGCGATCGACTGGAGCCGCCCGGTCGGCACCGAGGGACCGGTCCTGAACGTCCAGGTGGCCTTCTCGGGGACGAACTTCTTCAGCCGGCTCACGCCCCAGGAACAGAAGGAGGTCGAGATCCGCGTCTCCGCCTGGCGGCTCAGCCAGTTCCTGCACGGCGAGCAGGGCGCGCTCGTCGTGTGCGGCCAGCTCGTCAACTCGATCCCCGAGCTCGACGCCAAGCTCTACGCCTCCACCCAGGTCGTCGACGAGGGCCGGCACGTCGAGGTGTTCGAGCGTTACGTCAAGAAGCTGCACCGGATCTACCCCGTCGATCCGCTGCTCAAGGCCGTGCTCGACGAGATCCTGGCCACGAACGTGTGGGAGCTGAAGCTGCTTGGCATGCAGATGATCGTCGAGGGCCTGGCCATCGCGGCCTTCAACGTCATGCGCCGGCAAACCGCCGATCCCACGCTCGCCCAGCTACTCGACTACGTGCTGCAGGACGAGGGCCGGCACGTCAACTTCGGCTACTTCGCGCTGCGCCGCTCGATCCCCGACATGGATCCGGCCAGGCGCGTGTACCTGGAGGACTTCACCTTCAAGGTCTGCGACCTCATGTACGCCCGCGACGAGCGCACCGGATTCCGCTCGATCCAGGGGGTCTGGAACGAGATGGGCTGGGATGGCGAAAAGATCTGGCGCGACACGGTGAAGACGTCGCAGACCACCAAGGCGTTCAACAGCTTCCTGTTCCAGGAAAACCTCATGCCCCGTCTCGTCCGCCTCGGCCTCATCTCCGACCGCATCGCCCCCCGCTACCGCGAGATCGGCTTGCTCCCGTAGGCGTCGGCGAGGCGGGATCGCGCTCGGAGTGCTGCGCCGCCGAGCCCCTAGCCCGCCAGTCTCTCGTCGTGCCGCTCTTCGATGCACCGGCGGCAGATGATGAGCTCCCACCCCTCGTCGACCCGGCGGAGCTGGGACACACGGTTCGCGCCGAGCAGTCGAATGAGGCGCGCACGAACGACCTGAGCCGCCGCATACGGGAACGTCACGTTGAGGACGCGATGGCTGCCGTCGTCGCAGGGCCGGTTAGGGGGCGTGTCATCCAGCATCACGTCTCTCGAGTGGCAAGACCTGTGCCGGCGACCGCGCCAGCGGTGGTAGCCGGTCGATTTCGCGTCGAGACCAGCACACGTTCGTTGCCGAGCAGGACCAATCCGCCCGTGAGCGGTGGATGTCGGCGGACGGGGCGTTGGCCTCAGGGGTGAATCACGTCACTCCAGAGCCAGGAACGAGTAGCCGACGGTGCGGAGGTCCTCGTCGACGCTGACGCGCGCGCGGCGCTCGCGCCGGCGTCGCTCGGGTCCGGCGGCAGCGGAAAGACGGCGGCGCTCTTCGACCCTCCGGTCCCAGATGACCTCGACGTTCTCGGCGTCAGCGAACGTCTGGCTCAGGTAGCGATACAGGTCGGCCCGGTCTCGGGCGACAACGAAGACCTCGCGCGGCATAGGGGGGAGAATTTACCGCATTCACCCCTTGAAGTCGTCAGGGACTTTAGGTGCGGGTCCGAGCGCTCGACTCTCCACGCTGTACACGGTCGGCTGCGACTTGGCGCGCACGTAGGCGACCTCGCCCTCCCGCTTTCCGACCTGGACGGACGCGATCTCACCGCCGTCACCCCGGAACAGCCCCACCTCGAGCGAGGGCGCGTCGAGGCCGTAGCGCGACGCCTCCTGACCGTCGGGGGCGACGACTTCCTTCCAGCGAAGTGACCGAAGTGTGTAGAGTAGGTCCTCCACCTTCTGGCTGTTGGCGCTGCCCTTGGCGGGCTCGACCGTGCGCCATGCGGTGTCGCCGGCACGCTCCAGCACCATCGTTTGCCCACCGGCCTGCAGCCGAACCCGCTTGACGTCGCGCGTCTCGAGGGCGCCCAGCAGCCGGCGGTCTCGCAGGTCGGTGACCGAGCGGCCGAGATCGCTGAGGGCCTTTGCGTCGACGAGCGTGACCGGTCCCTTGCCGGCCACCGCCGCGTACGCGCTCGGGGTCCCGCCACGTTTCTCGGGCGACGGCGCCAGCAGCAGCGTCGTGATGGCGCCGGCCTGATCGGTGAGAGCGACGCGAACCTCTGGCTTGCCCAGATAGCGGGGGATCCCGGTCGCGTCGTCGCTGAGGAAGCCCTGGGCGCGCAGGTCGTTGAGCTTGGTCAGGACCGTGCCCACTTCGACCTGGTCGGCGGACAGCGCCTCGGGCGCCACGATCTTCCACTGGTCGCTCTCGCGCGAGACCGTCACCGAGCCCTTGGGGCTCTCGATCTCGAGCTTGGCGACCTTGTCGCGCTCCACCTCGACCACGGTCTTGTTGCGCAGCACGCCGACGTTCTTGGGGACCTGGTTCCACACGTCGTCGGGCAGGAGCAGCACGCTCGACTCGCCGGCCCGCATCGCGTACACGCCCTTCTTGGCTGCCTCGGCCTTGCCCAGCAGCAGCGTGCGCGTCACCCGGTCCTTGTCACGTCCGGTGTGGATGGCGATCTGCACGGGCCGCTCGAGCCCATAGGGGTCGCGCGCGGCCGGCGCGTCGGCCACGAACTCCTTCACCTTCTGGCCGGTCAGCCGATCGAGGAACTCCGTCACCGTCTCGTTGTCGGCGCGCAACGCCACCGGCCGCGTGATCCGCCAGGCGCGCGGCCCGCCCTCGACGGCGAGGGTCTGGTCCGGCAGGACGATCTCGAACCCGGAGACGTCCTTGGCGTCGAAGGCGAGGATCGTGCGGTCGCGGAAGTCGGCGACCGGCTTGGTGGCGTCGCGCAGCACGCTCTCGCCCAGCACGAACACCGCCGGCTTGTCGCGTTCGCGGGCGTAGACCCACACGCCGGTGGGGTTCTTGGCGCCGAGCTGCAGGCCGAGCGCCTTCCCGTCCTTGAGCATGAGGGTGATGTCGGCGGCGGGCTTGTCGAGACCGAAGTCGGCGAGCGACGTGGGGTTCGCTTCGATCTCGCGATCGATCTTGGCGGTGAGGATCGTGGCCAGCAGCTCGTCGACCGCGGGGCGGCTGCCACGCGCCTTCACGGGCTCGACGAGCTGCCAGTTCTCGCCCTCACGCTGCAGCCGCAGGGACTCGTCGCCCCGCTTGAGCTGGACGCCGGTCACGTCCTTGGTGTCGGCGCTGAAGACGCGGCCCTTGCGGGCGGCCGCTTCCTCGCGCGCCGGCCCCCAGCGCACCTCGTAGAAGTAGTAGAAGCCGCCGAGGATCGCGAGCAGCAGCGCCAGCGCCGCCGTGGTCTGCCAGCGCATGGCCGGGGACTACTTGGCGGCGCGACGGCGCGCGACGGCGAGGATACCGCCCGCCACCGCCAGCGCCGGCAGCACGACCACGGGCAGCCAGAAGACGGCCCGGTCCTGCTGCGACGTGAGGAACACGGGGGTCTGCTTGGTGTCGCGAGGCCGGATCGAGATCTGGTCTTCCTGCTCGGCGAGCCACGACACGCTGTTCAGGAAGAAGTCGCGGTTGCCGGGCTGCGAGTAATACCGGTTGGCGGCCAGCTGCGACGTCCCGTAGGCCACGATGCGGGCCTTGTCCTTCGTGGCCACTGCGGCCACCGGCAGCGGGCCCCGGGGATCATTGGGGTCGGGCCGAGCCTCGCCGCGGCGCAGGGCCGCCAGGTCGGTCTCGGCGAAGCTGTCGCGGCTGGTCATGCCCAGTCGCTGACCGGTGACGCCGGTGGGGAGCTTGGCCGCGACGCCGACGGTCCGCGCCGCCGGGAAGAGCGTGACGATCCGCAGATCGCGGGTGATCGGGTGCGGTTCGAAGGTGTCGACGATCACGAGGTCGGCGGCGCCGGTGGCCATCTGCTTGAGGGGATTCAGCTCGATGACGACGTTGGTGCCCACCTCGATGCCGTACTTCGCGAGCATCCGCTTGAGCGCCTCCGGTTCCTGCTGTCCGGTGTGCACGACGGGATCGAGCATGACCAGTAGCTTGCCCCCGCGGCCGATGTAGGCGTCGAGCGCGTCGATCTCGGGCGGGAAGAAATCGGTCCGGGGCCCGGCGATCACGACCACCGCCGCGTCGTCGGGGATCTTCCCGGTCCGCGCCAGGGTGAGCGACTTCACGTCGTAGTTGACCGCCTCCAGCCCGCTCTTGGCCGCGCCCAGGCCGGGCGCCTCGCTGCTGCCCGGCTCGAGCTCCCCGTGTCCCTGCACCAGGTACACGACCGGCTTGCCCGCCCGGGTGACCTTGATCAGGCCGTTGGTGAGCTTCTCTTCCTGGTCGGCGTCCTGGATCTTCTCGGTGCGGCCGCCCGATTCCAGAACGGTGGTGCCGTACGTCTCGACGCCGAACGCCCGGGCCAGGGTCGGCTCCCGGTCGGGATCGACCGTCTTCCAGGTGAACTTGTCGCCGGCGTAGCGCGCGTACTGCTTGAAGAGGTCCTCGGCGAGCCGCTTGCCGGGCTGGTCGACGCGGTAGAAGCTGACGGCGCTGACCTTCGTCTTGAGCGCCTTCAGCACCTCGATGGTCTGGGGCGACAGGCTGTGGCGGCGGTTCTCGGTGAGGTCCACCCGCGCGTTGTGACGGAAGGACAGGGCCTCGACGACGCCGATGACGCCGATCACCAGCACGACCGCCACTAGCGAGTTGAGCCCGTAGCGGACGTTGCGGGCGCTCAGGGTGGCCCGCGGATCGCGCCACTGGGGCAGGAACGAGAACAGCACGAGTGCCAGACCGGCGACGACCAGGGGCCACCACCACCGCATCCACTGGCCGCCGATGAACGACCAGTCGAAGCGGGTGGCGAGGCTGAGCACCACCGCCGAGGCCAGGCACAGCAACCCTACCCAGAACGCGCCCTCGCTCAGCCGGCGCAGCATCATCCGCTCCACCGCCGGGCTTCCAGCGACCGCAGCGCGAGAAAGAGCGCCAGGGCCGTGAAGTCGACGTAGTAGATCACGTCCTTGGTGTCGAGAACGCCCTTGGCGAACGTGTCGTTGTGCTCGAGGATCGACAGGTGCGTCAGCACCGCGCCCACCGGCCCCGACACGAACGCGGCCAACCAGCCGATGATCCACAAGGACAGGAGGATGCCGAACGTGACGATGGCGGCGACGATCTGGTTCTCGGTGAGCGACGAGGCGAACAGCCCCACCGCGGCGAACATCGCCCCCATGAGGAGGAGCCCGACGTAGCCGGTGAGCAGCGGCCCCCACTCGACGCGGGCGAAGTAGGCGAGGAGCGCCGGGTAGGCGAGCAGGCCGCCGATCATGGCGGCGTACAGGGTCATGGCCGCCAGGTATTTGCCGACCAGCACGGCGCCGTCACGCACGGGGTACGTGAGCAGCAGCTCGATGGTGCCCGAGCGCCGTTCCTCCGCGAACAGCCGCATGGTCACCAGCGGCATCAGCAGCAGCAGGATGACGCGCATGTTGTCGAAGAGGGGGCGCAGCACGCTGTCCATGACGTTCAGGTCGCGCCCCATGCCCGGATTCATGGCGATCTGCATCGAGGCCTGGGCGAACCCGCTGAAGATCGCGTAGAAGAACAGCCCCGTGATGAACAGGAAGATGGCCAGGATGACGTAGGCCACCGGCGAGGTGAAGTATTGCTGCACCTCGCGCTTGTAGATCGGCCAGATCGTCATCGCGATGCCGCCTCGTCGACGGCCGGCGTCAGGGTCTCCGGCGTGGACGGCGCAGCGGGCGTCGCCCCGGCCGACGCGTCGCTTTCCTCGCCGGCCACGATGCGGATGAAGACCTCCTCCAGCGTCATGCCGACCTGGCGCAGCTCCAGCAGACTCCACTTCTGCTGCGCGGCCAGCTGGAAGATTTCCCCGCGCACGTCGCGACCCCGGGCCGACTCCACCACGTAGCGGCCGACCCCGTCCCCCGTCGTCGCGCTGTCCTCGACGTTCACGACGCCCCGGATGGCGCGCATGCCGTCCAGGACCGCCGCCCGCGGGCCGGCGACCTCCACCTGGACGCGGGAGGTCGGGAAGAACTGCTCGACCAGCCGGTCGATCGGTCCCTGGGCCACGATGGCGCCGCGGTTGATGATCACCACCGCGCTGCACACCATCGAGACTTCCGGCAGGATGTGGGTGGAGAGGATCACCGTGTGCTCGCCGGCGAGCGACTTGATGAGGCTGCGGATCTCGGTGATCTGGCGGGGGTCGAGCCCGATCGTGGGCTCGTCGAGGATGAGCACGTGGGGATCGCTCACGATCGCCTGGGCCAGTCCCACGCGCTGCCGGTAGCCCTTGGAGAGGTTGCGGATGAGCCGGTTCTGGACGTCGGCGATCCGGCAGCGGTCCATGACCTCGGCCACCCGGCGCTTGCGCGTGGAGCGCGGGACACCCTTCACCTCGGCGACGAAGTCGAGGTAGGAGGCCACCCGCATGTCGTTGTAGAGCGGGACGCTTTCCGGCAGGTAGCCGATGCGCCGGCGCACTTCCATCGACTCGCGGAACACGTCGTAGCCCGCGACGCGGGCCGAGCCGCCGGAAGCCGGGATGAAGCCCGCCAGGATGCGCATGGTCGTCGACTTGCCGGCGCCGTTGGGACCGAGGAAGCCGACGATCTCACCCGGGGCCACCGCGAAGGACACGTCGCTGATGGCGGTGAGGGGCCCGTATCGCTTGGTCAGGTTCTGGACTTCAATCATCGTTGGACGAACGACTCGGTATTATACGCACCGCCCTCGATCTTGCCACTCTCATCGCGGATCGCATGAGAGAACTCTCATGTGCCCCGCCGCGTCAGACCGGGCCCCCGACGTGCCGGCTCCTCCGATCAACCCCATCGGGCGCTCCGCCGGCATGGGGGCCAGCTGCCGACCACGCGTTTGGCGAGGCGCGTCCCGGCTACGCCGGGGCGCGCCGAGAATCCGGGGGGGTGTGGGGGGCCATCTCGGGGCTCTCCACGCCAAAGCCCGCGACGAGCCAGTCGGGAACGGCGATCATCTTGCTGGTGGCCGGGTCCCAGCAGGCGTGCAGGGTGGCGCCGGTGGCGACGGCGTCGCCGGCCTCGTTGCGGATCTCGTAGCTGAAGCGGAAGCTCGCTCGCCGGCGCTCGCTCACCCAGCAGCGGACCTCCAGCAGATCGTCCAGCCGCGCCGGCCGCACGTACCGGACCGTGGCCTCCACCACCGGCAGGTGCACCCGCTGGTCGACCTCCGACATCGGCAGGCCCTGTTGCCGGAGGAACTCGACGCGTCCCACCTCGAAGTAGGTCAGGTAGTTGCCGTAGTACACCACCTTCATGCAGTCGGTCTCTTGGTACCGCACGCGGATCCTGGTGGAGGCGACCACGATCTAGAGGTACTGCCCGTAGCGGATCTTCTCGACGACGCCGCGGACCCGCTTGTAGGCGTCGATCGAGACCATCAGGTCGTCCGTCGACACCGGTCCCGGCTCGTTACCCTCGGCGGCCCGATGCACCTTCGTCTCGAGCGCGCGACGGATGATCTCCGAGATGTCGGCGCCGCTCATACCACCCATGACGGGCAGGATCTTGCGGTAGTCGATCGACTCGAACAGCGGCCGCCCGGCGTGGCGCTCGGTGCGCGCCTTCAGCAGCTCGAGGATCTCGCGCTGGGCGTCGGCGTCGGGCAGCGCGACCTCGACGAGGTGATCGAGCCGCCCCGGCGCCACCAGCTCGGCGTCGATGGCGTCGGTCCGGCTGGTGCCGCCGACGACGAGCACGCGACCGGTCGGGGCGAGGCCGTCCAGCTTCTCGCACAGCGCCGCCACGAGGCGGGCGCTCGCCTCGCGAGCGGCCGGGGGCGGCAGCAGGTGCTCGAGGGACAGCGCCTCCGCCTCGTCGAGGTACAGCACGGCCCGGCCCTCGCTGCCGGCGATCCGCAAGATCTCCTGGAGCAGCTCGCCGGTGTTGGCGCCGAACTTCGAGGTGAGGTTGAGCAGCTTGACGTGGTAGTAGATCGCGCCCGCCGTGTTGGCGAGCGCCTTGGCCAGCTTGGACTTGCCCGTGCCCGGCGGCCCGTAGAGCAGGATGCCCTTGGGCGGGGCGATGCCCCATCGCGTGTACGCCTCGGGACTGCTGAGCGCCAGCGCGAACCCGCGCAGCAGCGTCTTGGCGTGCTGGAGACCGCCGACGTCCTCGAACACCACGCTGGGATGGATGTCGGTCTCGACGCGGCCGGTGAGGTCGCCGAACTTCTCGCCGAGCTTCGCGAAGACGTCCTCGAGGCGACGCTGCAGCGCCCACTGGAGGTCGTCGGCGGGCAGGCGGGACATCAGATGTGCGGCCGCCGAGGGGCCGGCGTCTCGGCCCCGCCCTTGTCGAACACCCGGTCCTCGACCAGCACCGGCGCTTTGGCCCGGATCGCCAGGGCGATGGCGTCGGACGGCCGCGCGTCGAGCGTCATCTCGCCGCCGCTGGCGCTCAGGTGCAGCGTCGCGTAGTACACGTCGTCGCGCAGGTCGGTGATCACCACGCGCGTCACCGACACGTGCAGTCGACCGAACACGGTCAGGAAGAGATCGTGCGTCAGCGGACGCGGCGGCGTGACCCCGTGCAGGGGCACCGCGATCCCGGTGGCCTCGGCGGGGCCGATCGCCAGCGCGAGCTGGCGCAGGTCGCGCTTGCCGCGGAGCAGCAGCGTCGGCGTCTGCGTGCGCGGATCGACGACGACCGCGACGACCTCCGCCTCCTGCACGGTGTTGGCGCGCGGGACGGCCTCGGGCGCGCGGCCCGGCGCGAGGTCGGCCGGGCCGGGGGTCCCGACGATCGCCAGTGCGACGAGCGCGCTCGCCACGGTGCGCGTCGTGGAGGTCATACGCCACGTCCTTTCGTGTCGCCACCGCGGTCGAGGCGACATCAGGACGTCAGTATATGCGGGCCGTTCACGGGCGCGCGGACGCATTTTTCAGCGGCGGTCGACGACGACGGCGCCGGCCGGACGCAGGCGCAACGACACCAGGCAGCCGACCAGCAGCAGCGCGGTGAGCACGCCCCACATCGCGCCGTAGCCGGCGGCGGTGGCGATCCAGCCGAAGGTGAAGGCGCCGGCCGTCTGGCCGGTCAGGAGCATCGCGCTGAAGACGCCGACGACGGCGGCGCGCCGCGCGTCCGGTGTGGTGTCGGTCACGAGCGCGGCCAGCCCCGGATAGAGGAAGCCGTGGGCGCCGCCGGAGAGCAGGCCGGCCACGAAGAGCGCCGGCAGCACTGGCGTGGCGCTGGTGCGGGTGACCAGCGCGCCCAGGAGCGCGAGCACGCCGGTGGCGGCGGCCTGCACGAACATCGAGGGCACGATCACCGCCCGGCGGCCGTGGGTGTCGATGAGCCGGCCGCCCGCCACGCGGATGGCGATCGCCGCCAGCGAGTAGGCCGTGTAGAACAGCGACAGCGTGGTGACCCCGAGGTCCTCGGCGAACGTCGGCAGAAACGCGAAGATCGTGCCGGAGCCGAGCCCGAAGAACATGGTCACGAACATGTGGCGATGCAGCACGTCCTCCAGGGCCGCCCTCACCGCGCCCGGGGCCAGCCGCAGCGGCCCGCCCGCGCCCCGCGGCGCCTCCCGGACGGGCCACACCAGCGCGAAGGTGACCACGCCGAGGCCGGAGGAGAGCGCGAAGAGGACCCGAAAGCCGAGAGTGCGGATGATCCACTCTCCGAAGAGCGGCGCGATGGCGGTGGACACGAAGCCGGACACGCCGTAGATGCCCAGCGCCCATCCGCGCTCGGCCGGCGGGATGATGTCGACCACGTACGAGAAGCTGGCCACGAAGAACATGGAGAAGCCGATGCCCTGGCACGCGCGCACCACCGCCAGCAGCGGGACGCCGCCGGGGACCGCCGCCAGCAGCGAGGCGGCCACGGTGAGACCGATACCGACCAGCATGAACGGCCGCCGGCCGATGACGTCCACCCAGGGGCCGATCAGCGGCTGGCAGACGATGCCGACGCCGCTGAAGAGGCCCATCACCATGCCGATCTGGATCTCGTTGCCACCGAGCTGCTGGATGTAGAGCGGCAGCAGCACGAATCCGTTGAGCCCGAGGAAGAAGAAGAAGTTCGTGACGATCGCCCGGACGAAGGGCGTGGGCGTTAGAATGGACGCCACCGCGCGGTGATTATCGCATGCTGACGACCGAGGTCCTGCGCGTCGCCGTCGAGGGCGACGGCGACGCGCGCGTGCTCACGCTCGACCGTGCATTTCAGGGATTGCCGGACACCGCCCACGGCGGTAGCGTGCTGGCCGCCTTCGATCTCGTGGCCGGCGGGGGCGGTCGGCGCCGGCTCGACGGCCGCTATCTCCGGCGCGTGCCGCTCGGGGTTCCGCTGCGCATCCACGCCCGCCCGGCCGCGGACGGCTGTCATCTCGAGCTTCTCGAGCAGGACAGCGTGCTCGTGCGCGGGCGGGTGGCCCCGGTGTCCGACGCCGACCGCGCCGACGGCGCCGCCCCTCCTGCCGGTGACGCGATGGATCTGCCGATCTCGCGGACGTGCTTCGCCTGTGGCATGGACAACCCCCTCGGGCTCGGCTTGCGGCTGCGCGCCGACGGCGACACGGTCGGCGGCACCTGGATGCCGCGGCCCGGGTTCGCCACGGCGGGCGGCGTGGTGGCGCCGGTGGCGCTCACGACCCTCCTCGACGAGGCGGCGTTCTGGCTCGGCGCGCTCGCCACCGGCGAGGCCGGCATGACGACCGAGCTGCGGGTGACGCTGCACGGCGAAGCTGCCGCCGGCACGCCGATCACCGTGGCCGGTGCCCGCGCCGCCGTCCGCCCCCGTCCGGACGATCCTCGCTATCAGGACACCGCCGTGACTGCACGCGATGCAGACAGTCGGCTCATCGCGAGCGCGGCCATCACCTTCGTCGCCGTCCGCGGCGCCGCCCGCAAGCTCGTCACCGGCATGCTCGCCGTCAACCCGCCCGCCGTGCTTCGCTTCGCGTTCCCCGCTTACACGCCCGGCGCCTGACCCCGCCCGCCCGGTGCCAGAGCGTCTGAAAGTACGACGCCACCTTGTCACGACCGACACGGCGGTGTCGCAAGTGCACGGCGGATGTCGGCCTGGCATCGAGCGCGACACGCCACCGCCGCCACCCGGACCAGGAATCCCCGTCAGCGCGGCGATTTGAGCCTGGCCCCCGTCTTGCGTCGCGCGGCTGAGCACCATTGCGGCGGTCGCCGAATCGTGTCATCGCCGCATGGCTCGGGAGCAGGACCAGGACGCCACGGCGCACGATCAGAGCGGCGGCGGCGGGGAGGAGCGTGATGAACGACGAGTGGAGCCTCACGCTGGCGCGGCGGATCGAGCGCCTGGAGCGCGCCCAGCTCCGGTGGCGGCGGCTGGCCGTGGGAGCGGTACTCGGACTGGTAGCGGTGGCGCTGATGGGCCAGAAGCCGGCCCCTCGCACCGTCGAAGCGGAGCGCTTCGTCCTGCGCGACGCGGCCGGGCGCGTGCGCGCCGAGCTGGGGGTCGAGAGCGAGCAATCGGTGGCGCTGCGCTTCAGGGACCCCGACACGATGCCGCGGCTGTCGATCGGCACCGAGAACGGCGCGTCGGTCCTGGTTCTGAACGAGCAAGGCGGCAAGGTCCGTGCGGGCCTGGTCACCCTGTCCCACGGCGCCCCCGCCCTGACCCTCTACGACCCCAACGGCAAGAACCGCGCGGAGCTGGCCCTCACCCGCGAGGGGGCGCCGGCCCTGACGATCCTCGACCGCGACGGCTTCCTGGCCTGGAGGACCCCGAACGGCCCGTAGCGCGCACCACGTACTTCTGCCCGATCAGCGCAAGTCCCGGAAGAACGCGCGAACGTCCGCGGCCAAGGCCTCGGGCTCCTCGAGCGCGGCGAAGTGGCCGCCGGCTGGCATCGCCGTCCAGCGGCGGATGTCGTAGACGCGCTCGGCCCACGCGCGCGGCGGGTGCAGGATCTCGCGCGGGAACGAGGCGTACGCGGTCGGGACCTTCACCGGGCGGCGCTCGGAGATCGGCCACGAGCTGTGCGCCCGCGCGTAGTAGGGCCAGAACGACGAGCCGACGGCGCCGGTGACCCAGTAGAGCATCACGTTGGTGAGCAGCACGTCCTTGGAGAAGCGTCGCTCGACGTCGCCGCCGCAGTCGCTCCACGTCCGGAATTTCTCGACGATCCAGGCCGCCAGTCCGACCGGTGAGTCGGTGAGGCCGTAGGCCAGCGTCTGGGGCTTGGTGCCCTGGATCTGCATGTAGCCCGTCTCCTCACGCATCCAGTGCGCGAGCTCCTCGAGATACGTCTTCTCCTCCTCGGTGGGGACGGCCGGGGGAGTCTGGTCCCGGCGTACCGCGAGCAGGTTGACGTGGATGCCGGCCAGGCGGTCCGGGTACGCGGCGCCCAGGTACGAGGTGATGAAGGCGCCCCAGTCGCCGCCCTGGGCCGCGAACCTACGGTAGCCGAGCACGTCGGTCATCAGCGCGGCGAAGAGGTCGGCGATCTCCACGACGCCGAG